>NZ_DKLH01000073.1:49228-109183 GCF_002455685.1 Sphingobacterium sp. UBA6645 | reverse complement strand
TAGAGGAAATACTAAATACTAAATACTACCTATTCCGAGCTATTCCATGTATCTTTGTTTACCATGCAGAACAACATCGACATCACCCTAGAAGCCACTTTAGTAGGTCATCAAAATCCGATATTTACCCTCGCGCAAACGAGCAATTCCCAGCTTCTCTACACCGCTGGAAATGATAAAGGCGTTGTTGTTTGGGATTTAGAGAAGATGGCTTTCCAAAAACTTCTGTGCAAGGTGGGTTCTTCCGTATATGTACTGAAGGCTGTTCCCGATACAGATTTATTAGCTATTGGAATGCGTTCCGGACAAGTATTGCTAGTGGATACCACCGATCAAACTTTGGTTGCCAACTTGAAAACCGAGCATGGAGCCATATTCTCCATAGCGTTTCTAACTGATAAGCATGAGATGATAGCGATCGGTGAGGAAGGTTATGCTTATGTTTGGGATTTACGTAACTACGAACTCTTATATAGGTTTAAGATTGCAGATACTACAGTTCGCGCTATTGCGGTATCTAAAGACCAAAAGCAATTAGCATTTGGTGATAAGAATGGTATGATCCATCTTTACCAAGCGGACGATTATCAGGAGCGTGTTAAAAAGCAGGTTCATAGCATGCCAATTACAAGCTTGATCTTTATGAATAATCATCTGATCTCGGGTGGCCGAGATGCGCAGTTATTTAAGTTGGAAACTAATACCTTAGATACGATACAGCAAATTACCCCGCATATGTTTACCGTCTATAGCATTGATAATGGCGGACATGATGATATTTTTGCCACAGCAAGCCGCGATAAGACCTGGAAGGTCTGGAAAGAAGAAGATCTTACGCTCTTGAAAAATATATCCAGAGATCGTTTTTATGATTCACACCACTTATCTATCAATTCGATGATCTGGAATAAGGATAGAATTTTCACCGTCTCCGATGATAAGTTGGTTAAGGTATGGAAGGTGGGCTAGTCTGCGACGCAACATTATTCGCAGCTCTTTTGATGGTACAGCGGTAAAAATTGTAGATGGATACCAGCGATCCTAATCCGAAAAGAACATATAGAAGGATCAGAATGTTATGCTGCTCATAGGCTGGATGATTCAAGTTTTGATGAATGATCCCAAATATTCCCCATGAAAAAGCAACTGAAACTGTCGGGAGCATCTTCAAATAAGAGTAAAACATAGCAAAACCGAAAGTTAGTATTAATATACTGACATCAATGATAAACTGCTCGGTTTCGGAATGAACGACCCCCGCTTTCACAAAAGTTGTCACCATGTTAAAAGCAAATACGAACAGTAACCAACCCGTATAAATCCCGAAAGCTAGACGTATAAAATATTTGGTGAACGAGTGAGCTGTTAATTTCTCGATCTCCATACGGTTGTTGATAATGAGTAAGGTAATAATGCAGGCAACTGTGAAGATTATGGAAATAATCATAAATTGATTCAACTTTAACACCATACTCATGCCACAAAACAGCTGGTTGAGAATCAGCATATAGTCGATACGCATCACCTTGCGTACGCTGCGAATATTTAAATGCTCATTGCCAGTTTCTCTATACATCAAAGCTGTGACGATTATCATTGCTATAGCAATCACTAACCAAGCTTTAAAGGTAAAGTCTGCCGGCGTGAGATGGGTTGGGAATAGATTGAACGCACGAAAGAGGGAGACCCCAAAAATGGAATTCCCATCTATGATCAAAATCCAGATAAAATTCAAACTGACAATAATCAGGTTAAATAGAGCTAGGTTCCGAACTCCATCCATTTTAAATAGTTAGTGTTGGTTTGTACGTTTGTTGAACAAATATACTTAAATAATGTTCTCTACGAAATATTTTATTATTTGTAGAAGATATTTTACATCAACATCATCAAACGTATTTAACTCAGCACTATCTACATCTAAAACCCCAATACATTGGCCATCCTTGAGGATCGGAACAACGATTTCTGATTTAGACAGGGAACTGCAGGCAATATGCCCTGGGAACTCTTCAACATTGGGTACAACCAAGGTTTCTTGCTTAGCCCATGCAGTGCCGCAAACGCCTCTATTGTAGGCTATGCGGGTACAGGCAACAGGCCCCTGAAAAGGACCTAACACAAGCTGCTCGCCCTCCACTAAATAGAATCCAACCCAAAAAAAGTTGAACTGCTCTTTCAATGCTGCTGCTATATTCGCCATATTCGCAACTTGATTCGTCTCCCCGCTGATCAATCCTTTAATCTGCGGAACTAAAGAAAGATATTGGTCTTCTTTGCTACCCTGCGCTATGGATAAGTCTTCTGCCATATTCTGGAAGTATTTATGAAGTTAATCTGAAAAGAAAATATGATCAAAGGAGGAATAGAGACTTCCTCCTTTGCATTACAACCTTTTTAAAGCTGCTTTTATAAGTTGTTCAACAGTGAGGTCAGGGTCAGTAGTCGTAATGACTTGTAGCGCCTTCTCCGCCTGCTGCTTAGGAAAACCTAACATAACTAAGGCTGTCAGGGCCTCTTCTGCCGAAGAAGGTTTACTCGCAACCAATGGGATTAATGCATCTGGGCCTTGTTTCTTAAGCTTATCCTGGAGCTCAAGAATAACGCGCTGAGCGGTCTTCGGGCCTATACCCTTAATCTTTTGAATAACATTGACCTGCCCTGCCACAATCGCTTGTTGGATTTCCTCCGGAGTAATCGAGGATAACATCATACGTCCTGTATTCGGTCCGATACCGGATACCGATATGAGGTGATGGAAGAGATGGCGCTCTGCCTCTGTCGCAAATCCGAAAAGAGTTTGTGAATCCTCGCGAACCTGAAAGGAGATAAAGAGCTTGCAATCTTCCTGATCCTTAATCTGGCTAAAGGTAGTCAATGAAATATGCACATAGTATCCAATACCGCCTACCTCGATAACAACGTGGGTAGGCGCTTTGAATACTAGTTTTCCTTTAAAATATTCGTACATCTCGAATGTTTATTTGTTCATTGCCTGATGCTCAATCGCATCAACAACAGCAATAGTAACCATATTGACGATCTCACGAACGGAGCTGTCTAACTGCAATACGTGTACCGGCTTGTTCATACCCAATAGAATAGGACCAACCGCTTCAGCGTTTCCAACTGATTGTAAAAGCTTATAGGCAATATTGCCCGATTCTAAGTTCGGGAATACTAAAGTGTTTGCAGGCGCACCGTTCAATGTAGAGAATGGGAAGTTATCAGCAAGCATCTCACTGTTCAGTGCAAAGTTTGCTTGAACTTCACCGTCAGCAACGATTTCCGGATGCTCTTTGTGCAAGATTTTTACAGCGTCACGAACTTTATCGGAGATAACGCCATCGTTTGAGCCAAAGTTAGAGTAAGATAACATCGCAAGACGAGGTTTCACATTGAAACGCTTTACAGCAGCATCTAATAAAACACTGATCTCCGCAAGCTCTTGTGCGTTCGGATTCTCGTTCACCGTCGTATCACCAAAGAATAAAGGTCCTCTAGAAGTCATCATGATATACATACCTGCAACGCGAGATCCTGGTTTAGCACCAATAACCTGCAATGCCGGACGAATCGTAGAAGCGTAGTTTCTCGTTAATCCAGAAATTAATGTATCTGCATCACCAAATTCTACCATACTCGCGGCAAAGTAGTTTCTATTAGTCATCAACTTCCGAGAGTCTAATTTATTAATCCCGCGGCGTTGTCTTTTGGTATAAAGATGCTCAGCATATTTTTCAAAACGCTCTGACTTCGTTTCTGCTAATGGGTCGATAATCTCTACACCATCTAATTCGAAAGCATATTCTTCAATCAAACCTTTGATTTTTTGTTCATTACCCAGTAGAATAGGGAATGCAATTCCTTCTTCTTTCACGATCTGAGCCGCGCGTAAGGATTTATAGTTATCTGCCTCTGCAAAAACAACTCTCTTAGGGCTGTTCTTCGCTTTAGCAGTCAAGTTTCTGATCAGACGGTCTTCTTTTCCTAAACGCTTGTGAAGCTCTTCGCGGTATGCATCCCAGTCTTCAATAACTTTGCGAGCAACACCTGATTCAATAGCTGCTTTTGCAACAGCGATAGAAACTTCGGTGATCAAGCGAGGATCAGTAGGTTTAGGGATTACATAGTCAGCACCAAAACGGATGTTGTTTGCGTTGTACGCAATGTTAACTTCTTCAGGAACCGGTTGCTTTGCTAATTCAGCAATTGCTTTTACAGCAGCAATCTTCATCGCTTCGTTGATCGCAGTAGCACGTACATCTAAAGCGCCGCGGAAGATATAAGGGAATCCCAATACGTTGTTTACCTGATTAGGAAAGTCAGAACGACCTGTACCCATGATTAAATCATCGCGAGTCTCTACTGCAAGCTCATAAGCAATCTCCGGATTTGGATTTGCCATCGCCAAGACAATTGGTTTTAGAGCCATTGACTTCAACATTTCTGGCGTCAATACATCTGCTTTTGATAAACCGATAAAAACATCGCTATCTTTTACAGCTTCTTCTAGCGAATGAATATCACGATTAGTTGCCCATTCTGCTTTGGTTGTATCCAAACCTTCTCTATCAGCGCGGATTACACCCTTGCTGTCCAACATCACAATATTTTCTTTTCTAGCACCAACAGCTACGTACATTGCTGTACATGAAATAGCTGCTGCTCCAGCACCGTTTACCACGATCTTTACTTCAGAGATGTTCTTCCCTTGCAATTCGCAAGCATTGATTAATGCAGCACCAGAGATGATCGCTGTACCGTGTTGGTCATCGTGCATCACAGGAATGTTCATCTCCGCCTTTAAACGACGTTCAATTTCGAAACACTCAGGAGCTTTAATATCTTCTAGGTTGATACCTCCAAAAGTAGGCTCCAATGCTTTTACGATATTGACGAATTCGTCTACATTTTTGGTATCTAATTCGATGTCGAACACGTCGATATCAGCAAAGATCTTAAATAATAGACCTTTACCCTCCATTACTGGCTTACCAGCTTGCGCACCGATATCGCCTAATCCTAAAACGGCAGTACCGTTACTGATTACAGCAACAAGGTTACCTTTCGCTGTATATTTGTATGCATCTTCACTGTTTTCTGCAATTGCCAAACATGGCTCAGCAACGCCTGGTGAATATGCCAATGATAAATCTCTCTGTGAACTGTGTGGTTTTGTCGGAACGACTGCAATCTTTCCGGGACGTCCCATTGCATGGTATTGCAAGGCGTCCTTTTTTCTGTTGTTATTGTTCATAACGTTTCTAAATTTACTATTCTAGTAGTTGTTGTTCTCTATTTTAATACATCCAATAATTTAAACATCTGCTGGCGCATGCGCCCAGCTCCACCATGGTAGTTGTTTACTAGCAAGGAGAAAGTATAGGTTGTGCCATCGGCAGCCTTTTGGTAGCCTGTATAGCCCAAAGTGCCCCCAATTGTGCCGCTTTTCATGGTCATACCATTGATTGTCGGAAGGCCTTTCTTAAAATCTGCAAACCATGGTCTGCCCTGCGCATATTGCATCACGCGGGCTAAGGCGTTGCTGGTTACCCGGTTTTGAGGAGATAATCCGGAACCATCGTACGTCCTGATCTCTCCGATAGGCAACTTCAATTTATTTTCCCAATATTTCGCTACTAAAGTCGCAGCATCCTCGGTTTCATATTTATTTGCCGAAATCCCACCGATCACTTTCAATATTGCCTCACCGTACAAATTAATACTTTTTTGGTTGAACCAATGGATAATCTCAATAAGCTTAGGTGATTGAATGGTTAATAGCTTCTGTTTATTAGCCTCCCAGTTGCTTATTCCAGCATTTTTTAATAAGGTCGCTGTGGTAATCATGCTGTCTGCCACGACGATAGAGTCAGCCGTTAATACCTTCGATAAATCGTAAGCTAAGCTTAATGCCGGATCTGGCGTAGAAAGCTCAATGGTCTTTTTCAGATCTGCACCATAGGTTCCACGTAGATAAATAACGTTCGAATAAGGTGCGGAATAACCATAAACATTATCGCCAGAGCCATTTGACCCGGTCGTTACTTCATTGATAACCTGATAAAAAGGCGGGATATTATGTGATTTTATACTCGCTGCAGAGCCTGGGCGGCCTACTGAAAAATTAACATCATAGGCATTTTCTTTCCAGTTCAAAGCCGATACGCCCGCACCGTAATAATTTCCCATATCGGTCCACATCCATGTACCCGGTACTTGGTTTCCCTTGTAGAATTTATCATCAGCGATAACAAGACCATTGATTTGCTTAATGCCGAGTCCCTTAATAGCGGCTTTCCATTTATTTAAAATAGTTTCCGCGTTATGCGAAGGATAGCGCTCGCTTCCCAAGGTAGGATCGCCTAAGCCTTCAATGATTAAATTCCCATTCAGTGTGCCGATGGAATCTACCGTACCTGTATAATATAAATGCGTCGGAAAAGTATAATCGGGACCTAAGAGATCTAAGGCCGTAATGGAGGTCATTACCTTCAATGTAGAAGCGGTGGGAAGACCGATTTTGCTGTTCTCCTCAAATACAATTTCTCCGGTTTTGGAATTGATAACCGTTAGTGCCGCAACCCCGTTCGTTAAAGAGGGCGCATTCTTAAATTGCTGATAAGCATTTTGGATTTTTGTCTTTGTCTCTTGTGCGAAAGTAGTTTCAATTCCTCCAACTACTAAAAGAGCTGATAGACAAAGACAAGAAAAAAATCTTCTCATAGGAAGCAAATATCGCATTATAGTCTACAAGTAGTACATAATTCTTGTAAAATTTCAATTCTATGATGAAGTAAAACTTTTAATTACTATAGTTTTTATAACTTGCACGGATTATTAAAAATAACATAATGAAATACATCGAAAAATTAGCTTCCATCCGCCAAGTGATGAAAGAAAAGGGTGTAGATGCCTATATTATTCCTTCCTCCGATCCGCATATCAGCGAATATCTTCCAGATCGTTACAAATGTATAGCATGGACTTCCGGCTTTACCGGTTCGGCAGGTACACTTGTGATTACACAAGACTTTGCAGGTCTATGGACCGACTCACGTTACTTTGTACAAGCAAACGAACAGCTTGCCGGTACAGGTTTCGAATTGGTTAAACTACAAGCTCAAGGCAAACCAGAATATGTAAGCTGGTTGGCGAATAAATTGCAAAAAGGACAAGTAGTCGCTTTCGACGGTAACCTAGCAGCTGTCGCTGTAGCACAAGCGGTGCAAGACGAATTGCTGCCGCTAGGTATTCAAGTGGATGGTCATATCGATATCCTTGCCGATATCTGGGAAGGACGTCCGGCATTGCCGACTGCAAAAGCCTACCTGCTGGACGTTGCGACCACCGGTCAAAGCACGAAAGATAAATTAGCGGCTATCCGCGGAAAGCTAAAAGCTAAGCGTACGACGACACACTTTGTATCATCCTTAGACGATTTAGCATGGATATTGAACATCCGTGGTAATGACGTGAAGTGTAATCCTGTTGTACTGGGCTTCCTTTTGATCGATGGGGATAAGAATACACTGTACATCCAATCGGGTAAATTATCTGATGCCGATGTCGCAAGCCTGAATGCATCTGGTGTCACTGTTGAAGAATACGAAAAAGCTTTCGAAGCAATTCGTCAAATAAACAGCGAGAATATATTATTAGATCCGAAGCGCACCTGTTTCGCAATCTACGATGCCGTTCCGGATAGCGTAAAAATTATCGAGGATCTGAACCCATCAACCTTATTGAAGGCTGTAAAGAACGAGACAGAATTAGAGCATACCCGCAATGCAATGCGCAAAGATGGTGTCGCTTTAACGAAGTTCTTTAAATGGTTGGAGGAGAATGTAGCTTCCGGAAATCTAAGCGAAATCTCCATTGCCGAGCGCTTACAGCAATTCCGTTCGGAATTAGATGGCTTTGTGGATATCTCATTTGATACGATTGCCGGATATTTAGAGCACGGCGCTTTGCCGCACTATAAAGCAACAGATGAGAGCAATGCGACCTTGAAACCAGAGGGTCTATTACTTGTAGATTCCGGAGGTCAGTATATTGACGGCACAACAGATATCACACGCGTGGTATCGCTAGGTAACATCACTGCTGAAGAACGTGTAGACTATACGCTCGTATTAAAAGGTACTATCGAAGGTTCTACTGCCATCTTCCCGAAAGGTACTCGCGGCTACCAAATTGATGCGATTACGAGACATCCATTATGGAGCAAACTTCGTAACTACGGGCATGGAACAGGTCATGGTGTTGGCTTCTTCCTAAATGTTCACGAAGGCCCACATGTGTTCAATAGCGCCGCTATCGATATCCCAGTGGAAGCAGGAATGATTACCTCCATCGAGCCAGGTCTATACCGCGAAGGCCAATACGGTATCCGTATCGAAAACCTGGTACACTCCAAAGTAATCGAATCCAATTACTTCGGTGAGTTTATGGACTTCGAAACATTAACAGTTTGCTACATCGCTACCGACCTAGTCGATAAAACAATTCTTGATCAAAAACATATCGATTGGTTGAACCAATACAATAGTTGGGTATTCGACCAATTAAGCCCAAGCTTATCAGAAGAAGAGAAAACTTGGTTAGCTGATAAAACAAAAGCAATTTAAAATAAAGTTTCAGTAAAAATACATTAAAGATTAATAACAGGCAAAACGGTTGTAAATAAGGGCTTTACAGCCGTTTTGTGATTTTTTGGTAATGAGGTAAAAAGCAGTAAAAAGCGAGGTTTGGCAAAAGTAAGGTTACTAAAACGTTACTTTTAAATATTAGAAACAATCGTTTTAAAATACTGTATTTCAGCTTTCTGCATAGTTTTTCATATTGTTCAGTAGCTCACATAGGTTTAATTTTATCATTAAGAATTGTGAGTATGGAAACGACAAAAAAATCAACGTTTAAGGTATTGTTCTATCTTAAAAAGAACGCTCCAAAGAAAAACGGAAAAGTTACGGTTATGTGCAGAATTACCGTAAACGGCAAACAGTCTGCATTCAGTACAAAGCTGGATATTTCCGCAACAAATTGGGATTTGAAGTACGGTAGGGTTTTAGGTAAAAGCCGAGAAGCACAAGACACAAACAGGAAACTTGACAAAATTCGTTCGGGTATTGAGGAATGCTATTCCAAAATTCTGAAGAATGAGGGGGCTGTAAACAGTGCTAAACTTAAAAACACCTTTCTCGGTATGGAAAGTGGAGAACTGACCTTTTTCAAATTCTATGAACAGTTCCTGTCCGACTATGAGAAAAAGGTTAATAGTGGACTTCGGGTAAATGGCACACGCAGTAAATACAAAATACTTTTGAAACATCTTCGAAATTTTGCACTTACAAAATATGGTTATTCCGATGTGTCTTTTAACGACCTTACTCCTGATTTTGTACAGGAATTTGATTACTACCTGCGTGACGCCCAAAGCTTGGCGCACAACACCATTTGGCTGTATATGATTGGCTTTACCACGCTTTGTCGATTAGCAATGAGCAGAAAGCATCTTGCTTTCAATCCGTTCAGCGAGTACAAGAACACTAAAAAGGACAAAGACAGAGGTTATCTGCTACGGAACGAGTTGGAACAGCTTGTAACATTCAACTGCGAGAAAAAGAAAGACGAATTGGTTAAAGATTTGTTTGTGTTCAGTTGCTTTACAGGATTGTCTTATTCGGATATGAAAGGGCTTAGAAACAGTAATATTCAGGATTTCTTTGATGACAATCAATGGATTATCGTACGCAGAAAGAAAACGGCTACATCGTCAAACGTGATGCTTTTGGATATACCGAAAATGATTATCGAAAAGTATGCAGGATTTGCAAAGGACGGAAAGGTATTTCCTGTACCTTCAAATACAATCTGTAATGACAGCCTAAAGAGAATATCACAACTTATTGACTGCCTGAAAGAAAAGAAAGTAACCTTTCATTTGGCACGTCATACATTTGCCACATTGTTTTTGAGTGAGGGCGTTCCGCTCGAAAGTTTGAGCAAAATGTTAGGGCATAAAAACATTGCCACAACACAGATTTATGCCAAGATACTTAACGAGAAAGTTGGTAAGGATATGCAAAAAGTATCACATAAATTCAAAGGTATGGAGCAGTTTTTTGTGGCTCAATTCTAAAACCTGTAAAGCGATTAAAGAAAGCCAATGCAGTTTTTTGCATTGGCTTTTTGTATTTTTGAAGTCAATAAAACAACAAATTATGATTGAACAATTTTCACAAAAGACACAAGAAGAATTAAAATCTTATGTTTATATTTTAATAGACCCAAGAGATAATAAAATATTCTATGTTGGAAAAGGGTATGGAAATCGTGTTTTTTCACATATTAATGAAGCGATATTCAACCCAGTCGGAACTGAAAAATTAGAGATTATAAGAGCCATAAAACAAGAAGATCTAAAAGTAAAACATTTTATAGTGCGACACGGATTAGAAGAAAATGAAGCACTAATAGTTGAAGCTGTTTTAATTGATTTTTTAACTTTTAAGGATTTTATAGAGGTTGCGAAAATTTCAAATATAGTTGCAGGACATTATTCATTTAATCAAGGGATTAAAACTGTTAATGAGTGTGAAATACTTTACAATTGTGAAGTATTGAAAAAAGAAGATATTAAACATAACGTTTTAGTAATCAATATAAACAAAACATACGATAATAAACGAAAAAAGAAAAGTGAGAACCCTATTTATGACAGACCAAATATTTATGAAGCAACCAGAGGTTGGTGGGTATTAGACAAAGACAGAGCAGAAAATTCAGATTTCGTTTTAGCTGAATATAAAGGTGTAATAAGAGCGATATTTAAGCCTGAAAAATGGGTTCAAGATATTGAAAATAGAGGTGTCAAAAGATGGGGATTTGAAGGTTCAGAAGTTACTTCAAAAGAAATTCTTGATATATATATGAATAAAGAAGTTCCTAAAATTAGAGGAATGGCAAATCCAATTCGTTATTTTGAAAAAATACCCACAACTACAGGGTATTAGGCAAGAAACAGCCCGCCGCTTAAAGCAGTGGCTGTTTCTTTAATTGACCTCCCGGTTACAGTTTCAGATAGTTGGTTAACGCTGATAGTTGTCTTCCAATACCTTGATAATATCGCTTTCACGAAACAATATTTTTCGTTCGAGCTTGATAAAAGGTATCAGTCCGTCATCCCTGTACTGTTGCAATGTCCGTTTGCTGATATGTAACATCTCGCAAACCTGTTCGCCTGACAGGTAGATTTCTCCTTTTAAGAGTGGATGAAAATATTCCCTGATATACAGCAGTTCATTTTTGATGCCTACTACAGCTTCGAGCAAGGCAATCATATCTTCGTTTGAATTTCCAATCTGTTTCATTTCTTTTGCTTTTTTAATGGTCGCTCTCCCTGCAGCAGTAATTCCACTTCGGATAATCTGAAATATGTTTTCCGATTGATTTGCGTTGCCCCAAGAATACCTTTTGCCCTGTACGTCTGCAAAGTTCGTTTACTGATGTTGAGCAGTTGGCAGGCTTCCTGTTGGTCGAGCCATTTTGTTGCCTGTTGCAGTGCTTTGTAGGGTGCAGTCATTTCCGCTATCAAATTGGAAACTTCCTTTACTTCCCTATGCAATGCCTTTAAAATCTGAATGTCCAAAACCGTTATTTCCATATCATGTCATTTATACCTCGAAAATAAAAGCAATTCATATAAGATTTCTCAATGTTGCAGTCAGAGGTAGCGTTTGGCGTACAGTTGCCAAATACGGTATTACATTCCCAATTTTGGTTTATTATTTTTCGGACGAGTTTGTTGTGATTTGATTGTATTGTCCATTCTCAAAGCTGGTTTTTTGTTGGTTTGTACAGTCTGACTTTTTCCATCGTTTTTGAAATCCGAACGCATAACCGTTTTTGTTGCACCTATTACGCTTTCAGGTTCGGTAGTCTGTTTTTGTTGTTCAACACGCTTGCCACCGAACAACCTGCCCAGACCTAAACCCTTTGTATCTTTGAATTGACGTTTAAAGTTGGTAATAAAATTGGAAATCGGGTCGCTATGCTTATCGACCTGCATAAAAGGAGCATTCTTTTTTTTCTCGGATAGCTCGTTTTCTTTACGCTCTTTGTTGGTATTTACTTTTTGTGCCATAGGTTCAAAATTTTTCCCAATATAGAACACAAGAGAATGTATTATTTTCATTTGGCTTTTTGTGGCAGTATTTGGCTTATATTGGCACAATAGGAATGGAAAGTAATCCTTAAAACACTTTAACTTTTCCTCGCAAAGCCCTCACGGATTTAAAGAGTTTTCTACGGATAAAGGAAAGCATACCAAAAACATCCTATCCTTACCCCTTACGTGTTTTTTGTACCCTTTCTTTGATTGGAATGGATTAAAAAAGAATAAAAAGGTCGCAAAGATAAAGCGGACAGCCACCGCACCACCCAACCAAAAGCTTACGGCATAATGGCAGGGCAAAAGGTGGCTTCGCAGAGTTGTTGTGTGATTGCCCTGCCACCCTTCGGGACTTATTCCGTTTCCTTTTGGTTTTTCCCCTGTCCGCCTTGTTAAAATGGCTTTCTTTTTTTTCTGTTTTTTTGTTTTGAAAATAATTTTTGAGAGGGAATTACGCATCCTTATCAATGGGCAGTTATCAAAACAATGGCTTGTGCTTATCGTTATAGATTTCCTTAATCAGTTCTCCGAACTCCTGAAAGTGGTACTCGATAATGTTGTCCAGATACGCATAAATCGTCAGTTTGTCAATTCCTATAATGTTGGTAAGCCTGTTAAATGTTTCGTGGTGTTCCTGCCGTACATAGACTGATTTACCCCTACTTGCAGTACTGTTCGGAATTTTAAAGAACTGTCCGCAGTAATCCTCTTTGGTCAGTTTTTTGGTTTTAGAAGTGCCTTTTTTAGAATTGTTGACCAATGGCTTTGAATGTTCCGTTTCTGTTGCTATTTCCTCGGGTTCTTCTCCTGCCATTACACGCATAATAGCTTCCTCGTCAACTTCGGGTTTTGCAAAGTCTTCCCGATGTGTTATTCCTTGTTGTTTCATCAAAGGTTGTTTCTTTTCATCAGTTAGGAAATTTTCAATAGAGAAATCTTCTTTTTCGGGTTGATGATTTTTGTTTTCTTCGTGTATCATATCTCTTATTTTTAATATTATATCCAATTAGCTATCTGGTTAGCTGAATAGTTAGTTCTATATACTGTTGTATCTATGTAGCCAACTATTTACCTATGTACCTGCATACACTTAACTGGCTAGTTCATTAACTCAAAAAATAGCAATTAGTCCGCATTCAATCACGCAGATTTGCTGTCGATTTTTTTGCCATTCATTTACTTAATTAAGGATATAACCAATCAGCCAGTTAATTAGTTACAAAGGAAATAAAAGCAATTCCTGCCCCCATAAGGGTGGCAGTATTTGGCGTTCAAAGGCTTTATTTGGCGTAATCGTAAGT
Organism: Sphingobacterium sp. UBA6645; assembly: GCF_002455685.1. Classification (NCBI taxonomy): domain Bacteria; kingdom Pseudomonadati; phylum Bacteroidota; class Sphingobacteriia; order Sphingobacteriales; family Sphingobacteriaceae; genus Sphingobacterium; species Sphingobacterium sp. UBA6645. The sequence continues at coordinate 95,704 of NZ_DKLH01000073.1, read as the reverse complement.
CGTTGTTTTTCAAATAGTCTTATCGAACTTTGTAATCGGGGCAGTTGATTTTTTCGGCTAACTCCAATCCGTTTGCAAAACGGATTTTTCTGAACTCCTGTTCAGAGCAAGTTATCTTTTGAGGTACTCGAAATGAATTTCGGCACTCAAAAGCACTTGCCCTTGCAGGGAGCTGAAAACCGCTCCGAAGTCGCAGTTTTGTTTAACATTAGAAATGGATTTATTATGGAAGAAAAGAACAGTAAACAAATTAGGAAAACAGGGAGAAAACCGAAGAATGACCCTGCCGTACATCGGTATTCTATTAACCTGAATGCAGAGGAAAACGCCAAGTTCCTTGCCCTCTTTGACCAATCGGGGATAAGTGTAAAGGCACATTTCATTACGGCTTGCATCTTTCAAAAGACCGTAAAGACCGTAAAAATTGATATGAATGCGGTAGAATACCACGCAGGACTGACCAAATTTTTCAGTCAGTTTCGAGGAATAGCAACCAATTACAATCAGATTGTAAGGCTATTGAACGCCAATTTTTCGGAGAAAAAAGCATCTGCATATCTCTATAAATTGGAAAAACAGACCGCAAAAATGAAAGAACTGTTGCTAAAGGTTTTAATTCTTACCGACAGATTTGAAAAGCAATATCTACATAAAGAGTAAAATTATGATTGCAAAAATCGGAAAGGGAAGCAATATGTACGGAGCGATTTTGTACAATCAGCAGAAAGTGGACAGGGAAAACGGAGCGGTTTTGTTGCTGAACAAAATCCCCGACACAATGGACGGCAGGTATTCCGTAGCGTATTTCAATAAATGTTTTGAGCCGTATTTGTCTGCAAACATCAAAACAGAAAAAACGGTACGGCATATTTGATTGAACCCAGACCCGAAAGACGAGGTAAGCGATGAGCAGTTTACGGAAATGGCACAGGAATATATGGAACGTATGGGCTACGGAAATCAGCCTTATATTGTTTTCAAACATACGGACATTGACCGAATGCATATCCATATCGTTTCGACCTGTGTAGGCATTGACGGTAAGAAAATCCCCGATGATTACGACCACCCACGTTCAATGGCAATCTGTCGGGATTTTGAAACGAAATACAACCTGCACAAAGCAACCGAGCAGGAGCAGAAACAAGCCAACAAAGTTTTCAAACCTGTGGATTACCACAAAGGCGACATCAAAAGTCAGATTGCTTCGGTAGTACGGCATTTGCCGAAGTATTACAGCTTTCCGACTATGGGAAGCTATAATGCTTTATTGTCGCTGTTCAACATCACAGCGGAAGAAGTCAAAGGCGAGCGGAACGGTCAGCCGGTAAACGGATTGGTCTATGTGGCAGTGGACGAAAACGGAAACAAGGCAAGCAATCCGTTTAAGGCATCGCTTTTCGGAAAAGACGCAGGAGTTGCACAACTACAAAAGCATTTTGAACAGTCAAAAGAGAAAATGAAAACCAATCCTGTAAGGTCAGTTTTAAAGAATACTGTTGAATTGGCTATGCACACGACAAGCAACGAAATAGAATTTAGAAAACAATTGACCGAACACGGTATTAATACGATTGTTCGCAGAAACGACAACGGACGGATTTACGGAGTAACTTTCATTGACCACGAGAGCCGTAGTGTATGGAATGGTTCACAGTTAGACAGAAACCTGTCTGCAAATGTTTTTAACGATTGGTGGAACAACGGCAACAAACCCGAACTGAAAACACAGGATAACCCTCTTTCCAAAACGAATACAATAGACAACCAACCAACGAAAGACCTTTTTGAGTTTATCCCACAGGAACATTCTCAGAATTTCGATATAGGATTATTCAGCCTTTTACCTGATGCACAAGGCGTGGATTATAAAGAAGAAACATTTGCTAAACGGATGAAGAAGAAAAAGAGACGATTGCAATAAACAATGCAATGCCATTGCATTACTTTTTTACTAACTTTGCAAAAGAATATGAAAGTCTTTTACTCCATATTGGCAATTTATATGATGACGGTATTTTTAATGCCGTGTACCGATATGTATGAAAAGGACAACTTTCAAAACCATAACCATTCGGAAGAATTAACCCATCAAGGAAGCCACGACCATCAGGAAACAACTGATATGTGCAGTCCATTTTGTTTATGCGGTTGTTGTGGAATGGTGTCGGGCATAGTGCTTCAATGGAATGTATATAACTTAGTTAAGGCGAAGACTTTTGAACTGTCTAAGCCTGAAATATATTACAAATCTATCTTTATCCCCTGCTACTTCGGGAAAATTTGGCAACCGCCAAAGGTTAATGCTTAATTTTTAATGTTTTAGTGATTACAGCTTAACGCAAACAGCGTTAGCTCGGTTTTTAGGCTATTTATATTGCCTAAAAACACAATCATTATGATTTTATCATTATTAATTCATCATTAATCGCAACAAAAAGTGTTAGATAATATTATAAAATTCTCCATAAAGAATAAGTTCATCATAGGATTGATGACCTTGTTTCTCATCATTTGGGGGGTATGGAGTGCCACCAAAATCCCTATTGATGCTCAACCTGACATTACAAACAATCAGGTTCAGATTATTACCCTGTCGCCTACATTGGCAGGACAAGAAGTAGAACAATTAGTAACATTTCCCGTAGAGCAAAGTATCGTTAATCTTCCAAAAGTAGAAGAGATAAGAAGTGTTTCAAGATTTGGATTATCTGTTGTAACCGTTGTCTTTCAAGATAATGTCGATATTTATTTTGCACGACAGTTAGTAAGCCAACAGCTGAAAGAAGCACAAGACCAGATACCTGACGGGATTGGAACACCTGAACTTGCTCCTGTCAGTACAGGTCTTGGCGAAGTGTACCAATATATTCTTCATCCCAAAGAAGGCAGTGAAGACAAATATTCCGCAATGGATTTGCGGACAATGCAGGACTGGATTGTTGCCAGACAACTTTACGGTACTCCGGGAATTGCAGAAGTCAATAGTTTCGGTGGTTTGCTTAAACAGTACGAAGTTTCTATCGACCCAAACCGCATCAAGGCAATGGACGTTAGTATTTCCGATATTTTTACCGCCCTCGAAAACAACAACCAAAATACCGGAGGTGCATATATCGATAAGAAGCCCAATGCTTACTTTATTCGCGGGATTGGTCTGGTTACTTCATTGGAAGATGTAGGAAATATCGTCGTTAAAAATACAGGTAGCGTTCCGGTATTTATCAAAGATGTGGCAGAAGTACAATTTGGTCACGCAACCCGGTACGGAGCATTGACCTATAATGGCGAAGTAGATGCTGTGGGTGGGATTGTAATGATGTTGAAGGGAGAAAACACCTCTGAAGTTGTAAAAAGTATCAAAGAAAAAATACCGGTTATCCAACAATCTCTACCCGAAGACGTGGTCATAGAACCATTTTTAGACAGAATGGATTTGGTTGATAGAGCGATAAGTACGGTTCAAAAGAACCTCATTGAGGGCGCACTGATTGTTATTTTTGTATTAATTCTATTCCTGGGGAATTTCAGAGCAGGACTGATTGTAGCCTCAGCCATACCGCTATCTATGCTTTTTGCGTTGGGAATGATGCGGCTGTTTGGTGTAAGTGCCAACCTGATGAGTATGGGGGCTATTGATTTCGGATTGGTAATAGATGGTTCCCTGATTGTTGTTGAAGCGACAATGCATCATTTGGGCTTGCGGAAATCCACACAAAGACTTACGCAGGCAGAAATGGATGAAGAGGTATATGAATCTGCACGGAAAATTCGTACGAGTGCCGCATTTGGCGAAGTTATCATCCTCATTGTCTATATCCCTATCCTTACTTTGGTGGGTATAGAGGGTAAAATGTTTACGCCAATGGCACAGACTGTAAGTTTTGCCATTTTGGGAGCATTGATTTTGTCCTTTACCTATATCCCGATGATGAGTGCTTTGTGTTTGTCTAAAAAGCCGATTACCAAAAAGAATATTTCAGACAAAATGATGGACTATCTTCAAGGGGTTTATAAACCATTGTTAGAAAAAGCCATTCGGATGAAATATGTGGTTATTGCGGTTGCCGTTGGGCTGTTTACCATAAGTATATTCTTTTTTTCACGGATGGGCGGAGAGTTCCTGCCAAAATTGGGCGAGGGCGATTTTGCTTTCCACTGTATCCTGCCACAAGGAACATCGTTAAGCCAAAGTCTGGAAACCTCTATGCAGGCATCAAGGATAATCAAGGAATTTGACGAAGTGAGAATGGTCGTAGGCAAGACTGGTGCTGCCGAAGTACCGACAGACCCGATGCCTCCCGAAGCCACTGACCTGATGATTATCCTAAAACCGCAGGACGAATGGAAAACAAAAAAATCCTATGACGAGCTTTCCAATGAAATGATGGAGAAACTTGAAGTTATTCCCGGTGTATTCTTTGAAGCCAATCAGCCGATACAGATGCGGTTTAATGAACTGATGACAGGTATCAGACAGGATGTAGCCGTTAAGATATTCGGAGAAGACCTCGACAGTTTGTTGGTTTATGCCAATAAAGCGAATGCTATTATTCAAACAGTAGAAGGTGCGACTGCTCCGCAGGTAGAACGGGTAGCAGGTCTTCCCCAAATCAATATCGAATATGACCGTACCCGAATAGCCAATTACGGCTTGAATGTACAGGAAATAAACGATATTGTCAGCACTGCGTTCGCAGGTAAATCAGCAGGTGTGATTTATGAAAACGAACGAAGATTTGATTTGGTGGTACGGCTTGATGAAGCCCACCGCAGTTCCATTGAGGATGTGAGCAATCTGTTTATCCCACTACCAAACGGCGACCAAATACCGCTTTCACAGGTTGCAAACATTGATTACAAATTAGGGCCCGCACAAATCAGCCGTGAAGGCGGTAAACGCAGGATATATGTCGGCTTCAACGTACAGGGGCGGGATGTAGCCAGCGTTGTCAATGAAATTCAGGATAAATTGGCTGAACAGATTAAGCTACCGACAGGTTATTATTTTACTTATGGTGGTCAGTTTGAGAACCTCCAAAAAGCTACCGACAGATTACTCATAGCAGTACCTATCGCCCTGCTTTTGATTTTTATCCTGTTATACTTCACGTTCCATTCGTTCAAGGAAGCCGTTTTGGTCTATACGGCTATCCCGATGAGTGCCATTGGAGGCGTATTTGCCCTTTTATTGCGGGATATGCCATTCAGCATATCGGCAGGTGTCGGATTTATTGCTCTGTTCGGTGTTGCTGTTCTGAACGGGATTGTACTGATTGCCACGTTCAATAGACTGGAGAAAGAGGGTTGGAACGAGATTGTTCCGAGAATTATCGAGGGAGCTAAAACAAGGCTTAGGCCTGTATTGATGACAGCATCTGTGGCAAGTTTAGGTTTTTTACCAATGGCATTGAGTACAAGTGCAGGTGCAGAAGTACAAAAACCGTTGGCAACGGTCGTTATCGGAGGATTGATTTCAGCAACTGCATTGACGTTGTTCGTGCTGCCCTTGCTGTACCTCGTATTTATGAGAAACCAAAAACCTCCGAAAAATAATAAAACGAAAGCCATAGCACCCGTGTTGTTCCTGTTTATGTTCTTGGGATTTTCTCAAAACGGTAAGGCACAAACTCCGATAAATGTAGATAAGGCTATCGAGATTGCTGTGGAGAATAACCCTCAGCTACGTTCCAAAAATATGGATATTCAATCTGCCCAAAGCCTTAGCAAGACGGCGTATGAACTGCCGAAGACCGGTGTAGATTTCCAATATGGGAATATTAACAGTTTCGAATTTGATAACGGCTTCCAGATTTCGCAGACCATACCCTTTCCAACGCTCTTTGGGGCAAAGAAAAACTTGGTCAAAGAGCAAGTCAAAGGTCGGCAATGGTCAAAGGCTCTGACAGAAAATGAACTTAGAAAACAGGTAAGAACCTATTATTACCAGTTGGAATATTTGGAGCATAATGCTTCGGTTTTAAAGTATCTTGATACTATTTATGCAGACTTTATCCGCGTAGCAGAACTGCGGTACAAAACCGGAGATATAGGCAAACTGGACGTTAATACTGCGACTACCAAGAAAGGGGAAATAAGTCTTTTGTATCAACAGAACGAGGTTTTAAGGCAGAACGCCTATCAAAGCCTTAAAAATCTGATGCAGACACAGGAAGACTTCTTAATAGAACCGCAACCGGATTATACACCATTGCTGTTAAGTTCTTTCATTGACAGTTCGGCTGTTGCAAATCATCCGAGCATCCAGTTATTGTATCAAGAGGCGAAAATTGCCGAGCAGAACAAGAAATTGGAAAGAGCAAACAGCTTGCCTGATTTTACATTCGGTTATAATAACATATCGCTGATAGGAATGCACAGTAAAAATGGTGTAGAGCAATTTTATGGCAAAGGACAGCGGTTTAGTTTTGTTGATTTAGGTATTACAATCCCAATTTTTACCACCACCAAAGCAAAAATTCGCTCGCTTGATTACAAGAAACAATCATTGGAATTAAATGCGCAATGGCAGGAACAACAGCTTAAAACGGAATTGGCAAACGCCTTGAAACAATACGAACAATATGTAGCGCAGTTTACCTATTTCAAGGAGCAGGCACTTCCCAATGCTGATGAGATTATCAATGCTGCAAAGCTGGGGTACAGTACCGGAGATATTTCTTATGTGGAGTACCTATTTGCCTTGCAGACAACAGCAGACATTCAGCTTAATTATTTAAATAGCATTCAGCAAATCAATGAGGCTGTAACGCTTATCCATTCATTAATCAGTAAATAATACAATATATGAAACGTATCATAAATAATATAGTTTTTAGCGTTCTTGTCCTCGTTGCATTCTTTGCTTTCAACGCCTGTACAAATAATCATAAAGAGGGCGATGGGCATAATCACGGAACGGAAGCAGAAACAACAACGGACGAACACGAAGAAGAAGAAGAAAATGTTGCAGTGCTGACCGATGAGCAGATGAAAGCGGTGGGTATTGAAATCGGTTCAATTGAACAGAAGCAATTATCCGCAACATTGAAAGCCAATGGAGCATTAAGAGTTCCCAACAGCAACAAGGCGAATGCAACCTCGTTGTTTGGTGGTGTTATCAAATCCCTTAATGTGGAGATAGGCGATTTCGTAAGGAAAGGTCAGGTTATCGCTACTATTTCCAATCCGCAATTCATACAATTGCAGGAAGAATACCTAAGCATCAATAGCCGGATAGAGTTTGCCGAACAGGAACTTGTAAGACAAAGAGAGCTGAATGACGGAAATGTCGGAGCAAAGAAAAACCTGCAAAGTGCCACTACTGAACTGAACACGTTGAGAACACGGAAGTCTTCTTTGAACCAGCAAATTCAAATGATGGGGATTAATCCGGCTTCCTTGTCAAATTCGAGCCTTAAATCCTCATTGGTCGTTACAAGTCCGATAAGCGGTACTATCAGCAATGTTTTTGCCAAAATCGGAAGCTATGTAGATGTGTCATCGCCTATTGCTGAAATCATAGAAAACACAGCCCTGCACTTGGACTTACAGGTGTATGAAAAGGATATTCCTTTAATCAAAATAGGTCAGAAAATAGATTTTGTCGTAACCAACAATCCCAATAAGACTTATTCTGCCGAAGTTTATAGTATCGGCTCATCCTTTAGCGGAGAGAGTAAAACTATTGCTGTTCACAGCAAGATTACAGGAGATAAAGCAGGATTGATTGACGGAATGAGTATAACCGGAATGGTAAGTTTAGATGATGTATTAAGTACGGCTGTACCCAACGATGCTATTGTCAATGCAGACGGAAAGTATTACATCTTTTTGGTCAAGGAGCGGGAAGAAGAAGCTCACGACCATAAAGAGGGCGAAGCTCACGACCATAACCACGGTTCTGAAAAAGGAACTCAATTTGTAAGAATGGAAGTCGTTAAAGGTGCTACGCAATTGGGTTATACGGCAATTACACCTGTAAGTGAAATTCCGCACGGTGCGCATATCGTGGTAAAAGGCGCGTTTTTTGTGAATGCAAAAATGGATGATTCGGGAGAACACGCCCACGCTCACTAAAAAACATTGGATAATGAAAAAAAACATTGAACAGAAGCTGTTGTCAAAGAACACCAATCCGACAAGTATGCGGATATTGGTGTACGACTTCTTGGAGCAACAGCAGACAGCAATGTCCTTATCTGAAATTGAGAGCCATTTTTATAAAGCAGACAGGGTTACGATTTACAGGACTTTGAAAACTTTTGAAGAAAAAGGCATTGTACACAGTATTCAGGAGAACACTACGGTCAAGTATATTCTGTGCCACGATGGGTGTGATGAAAATACACACAAGGATTGGCACTTACATTTCTATTGTAAGATTTGTAAGCAGACAACCTGTAAGGAGGATTTTATAATACCGCAGAATGGAAGTCAGAATTACCGTATCGACGAACTAAAATTATTTGGTAAGGGAATTTGTGAAAACTGTTTAAAGGAGAGTTTGCAATAGCATTGCAGGCTCTCCCTGTGTAACTTTGTTATAAATATAAATGTGTTATGGACACCTATCTTAAAGAAACAAAAATCCTTGACTACTCCAATGCTTCCATACAAAAGCTATTGGAGCAGAGAGGGTGGGAAAACTTGGACACCGTTGCCAAAGTTCAAGCCATTTACAATTTTGTACGGGACGAAATAAAGTTTGGCTATAATGTTTCTGATTATATTTCCTCATCGCAGGTGCTGAATGACGGGTACGGACAATGCAACACAAAAGCCACTTTATTAATGGCTTTGTTAAGAGCAACAGATGTACCTAACCGTATTCACGGCTTTACCATTGACAAGGCATTGCAGAAAGGAGCTATTACAGGTATTTGGTACAGACTATCGCCTAAGAATATCTTGCATAGCTGGGTTGAAGTTTGGGTAAACGAGCAATGGTATTTTTTGGAGGGCGTGATTTTGGATAAACCGTACCTCACTAAATTACAGGAACAGAACAGTGATTGCAAGACCACTTTTTGCGGTTTCGGGGTTTATACCGATAATTTTGAGAACCCGCCGATTGAATGGAACCTCAATAATACATTTATTCAGGATAAAGGCATCAATCGGGACTTTGGCGTTTTTGATACACCCGATGCGTTTTATGCAAAACATCAACAAGAACTGAACGCTTTCAAGAAGTTTATTTTTCAGCATATCGTGAGGCATATAATGAATAATAATGTAGAAAGAATAAGAAATAAAAAAGTGTAACGAACCTAAAAAATTAAAGGCTATGATAAATACAGACAAAAATCACAAGCATACTTACGATGCACAAGGCAAAATGACTTGTTGCACACAGGAAGAAAAAATCTACACCAAAGCAGGTGCTAAGGAATTGGTAAAAGGGCATCACAAAAATGACGGGCATAATCACGACCACAGTGATGATGACGGACACGACCATTCGCATTCAGGAGATACTGACAATGTTTTCAAGATGTTTCTTCCCGCCATTATTTCCCTTGCGCTGTTGCTTGCAGGTATTGCAATGGATAATTGGTTTCCGCAGACGTGGTTTACCGATTGGGTACGGATTATTTGGTACGTGGTGGCTTATGCTCCTGTTGGACTGCCCGTACTCAAAGAAGCCGTTGAGAGTATTCGCAAAGGCGAGATTTTCTCGGAGTTCTTTTTGATGGGCATTGCAACTATCGGGGCATTTGCCATTGGCGAATATCCCGAGGGCGTTGCGGTAATGTTGTTCTATGCCGTTGGCGAAGTTTTTCAGACAATGGCTGTTTCGAGGGCAAAATCAAACATCAAATCTTTGCTTGACCAAAGACCCGATGAAGTAACCGTTTTAAAAAACAATGAACCGCAAACCGTAAAGGCAGAAACTGTTGCCGTTGGCGAAATTATACAGCTTAAACCGGGAGAAAAATTAGGCTTAGACGGAGAACTGTTGTCCGAAACGGCATCTTTCAATACATCGGCTTTAACAGGCGAAAGCAAACCAGATACAAAAAACAAAGGCGAAACCGTTTTGGCAGGGATGATAAATCTCAACACCGTATCGCAGGTAAAAGTTACGACCGCATACACCGACAGTAAGTTGAGCAAGATTTTAGAATTGGTGCAAAACGCCACTGCACAAAAAGCACCAACGGAATTATTTATCCGGAAATTTGCAAAAATCTATACGCCTATTGTAGTGCTGTTAGCCATAGCCATTTGCCTACTGCCTTATTTCTTTGTGGAAAATTATGAGTTTAGAGATTGGCTGTACAGGGCTTTGGTATTCCTGGTTATTTCCTGCCCTTGTGCGTTGGTTATTTCCATTCCCTTAGGTTATTTCGGTGGTATTGGTGCTGCGAGCAAAAATGGAATACTGTTCAAAGGAAGTAACTTTTTAGATGCTCTTTCCGATATTCAAAACGTAGTGATGGATAAGACAGGTACAATGACAGAGGGCGTTTTTAAGGTTCAGGATATCAACTTCAATCCCGAATTTGATAAAGCTGAAATTCTGGAATTAGTCAACATTTTGGAAAGCCATAGCACACACCCCGTAGCAACCGCTATTCACGAATACGTGGGGAGACCGAATAATGAAATTCGATTGGAAAATACGGAGGAAATCGCCGGACACGGTTTGAAATCAACGGTAAACGGTAAGGATTTATTGGTCGGGAATTTCAAACTGATGGGTAAGTTCGGCATATCATACGACTTAGACCCGAACAGCATCGTTTATACAACTATTGCCGTTGCATACGACAGCAAATTTGTTGGTTACATCACGATTGCCGACAGTATCAAAGAAGATGCACAAGAAACCATAACCCTATTGCATAAGCTCAATGTTAAAGCAACGATGCTTAGCGGAGATAAAAGTACCGTTGTGAAATATGTAGCGGAGCAGTTGGGGATAGACAATGCCTTTGGAGATTTATTGCCCGAAGACAAAGTAAACAGAGTTAAAGACATCAAAGCCAAAGGCGAAAGCGTTGCTTTTGTGGGCGATGGTGTAAACGATGCTCCTGTTGTGGCATTGAGCGACGTAGGTATCGCAATGGGTGGATTAGGGAGTGATGCCACTATCGAAACCGCAGATGTGGTCATACAGGACGATAAGCCAAGTAAAATACCTATGGCAATCAACATCGGTAAACAGACAAAGAAAATCGTTTGGCAAAATATCGGTTTGGCTTTCGGTGTCAAAGCTATTGTACTCGTACTTGGAGCAGGTGGATTGGCGACAATGTGGGAAGCTGTTTTTGCGGATGTTGGCGTAGCGTTATTGGCAATTTTAAATGCGGTAAGAATACAGCGAATGAAATTTTAAACCCCTTCAATTTATGAGTTTTGAAAAGGAAAAAGAAAATACGCAAAAAGAAATATATCCCCAATCGGCATATTTCTCAATCAAGAAAGCCTGTAAAAAGGGTAGAAAGATTGCATCACCGAATACTTAATTGGACAATGCTGATTTTCCTCTCTGCCATATTGATATTCCTAATTTTTGCTGTTGTCCGTCATATTTATCATCATTATATAGGTAATTTTCAGCACCATCAACACCAACATCATCATCATCGTTGAAATGACAGATGTTTTTGATGAGGGAACAGCGCTGTTGGCAATTCACTACTCATAGTGCGCTTAAACATTTCAAAATAATCGAATGAATAAATTTTACAACGAAACATTACATAGGTTAAAAACAACAGTCAACGAATTGGAGGTTGAAGCTGATTGCTCCATACAACGGATAGAAGCTGTTATACTTCTTATTGTAGAATGCCTATCCGAATTAAAGGAATATGTGCTAAAAACAGGGTTCAGCGATGAAGACGAAGAAATCCGTTTTTTCAAACATCAGAAACCTACCATCGTTGCAAAGCTCATTTATTACAATGCTGTGTATAAGATTGAAGCCAAAAGACCTTATGGCGGAAAAGAAGTTTTGGAAGAATATTTCAATAAAGAATTATCAAAGCTCAAAAGGTTTTTTGATAACAATATGGCGTTTTACAGCTATTACAGAACCGACAGCACTTATCTTGACCACACCTATTTTGTTCGTGGCAAGCACAATGTTCAATTGAGTTTGGACACATTCTATTTTTTGAAACCGACCACAGTTTTTCCACTTCCCACGATTACAAAGTAGCAAAGATTATTGCCAATGATTTGATACAGGACTACCTCGAAGACCAACTATCAAAAACAGCCACAAGCGACAAACCGACAACCCTGCATTGGACAGGTAGCAAGACCGCTTTAACCGAATTGATTTATGCACTACATTCACAAGGCATATTCAATAACGCCAATGCAGATATTAAACCTATCGTCAAAGTCTTTGAAAGCACTTTTAATGTTGATTTGGGAGATTTCTATCACACGTTTTTAGAACTCAAATCCCGAAAAATGAACAGAACTAAATTCCTTGACAGCCTTAAAGAAAGCCTTATCAAAAAAATGGACGAGCAGGACGGTAGGTAGGGTTTGCTATATCTGTACAGCGTAAAAAGGGTTTAATAAAAGCCCTTTTTTCTTGTCCTGTTTTACCAAGTGTAATAATCGGATATTAAAATCCTTTGTATGGTTTTGAGAATAATAAATTTTGTATATTTGCTGTGAGCTAACGGAAACGTGTTGAAAAGCAAAGCAATAAGCACCGTTACCAAATCGTTACTTGACTATCTTTGATAACCCACATAAGAGCCTTGTATTCAACCGAAAAGGCTTTTTCCTGAAAACTTTAAAATAAAAAAAAGCCCTGAAAATGGGCTTTTTTTTATTTAGATATAAGATATTAGATTTTAGACATTAGACTGACTTTGAACCGGGAAATAGTAGTTAGTAGTTAGTAGTTAGTATTAAGACCTATGGCGGCCAATATGAACCCCTTTTGTACCGCATACTATACTTCCTGTCAATCCTTGCATCCTTCCTTTCCTGGTTCAAAGACAATACTCCTGTCAATCCTTGCATCCTTCCTTTCTTGGTTCAAAGACAATACTCCTGCCCATCCTTGAATCCTTCCTTTCCTGGTTCAAAGACAATACTCCTGTCCATCCTTGCATCCTTCCTTTCCTGGTTCAAAGACAATACTCCTGTCAATCTTTGCATCCTTCCTTTCCTGGTTCAAAACAACCTCTAATCCAAAAGTTCAAAAACCCTTCAAACAACAAAAAAAAAGGAGCCTAATCGGCTCCATACTCTAATATCTTACATCTAACATCTAATATCTACTGATGTCTTCCCTCTAAATTCTTGGCGATATCTTTCAAACTGAGTCCTTTTTCACGCAATAGCACGATCAAGTGGAATAGTAAATCGGAAGATTCATTGATAAAGTCGTGCTCGGTTTCATTCAGAGCGGCAATCACCGTCTCTACGGCTTCTTCTCCGACCTTCTGAGCGATCTTATTAATTCCTTTACTACGAAGTCTGTTTACATAAGACTCTTCCGTAGGGAAGTCGAAACGGCTCTTTACGATAGCTTCTAGCTTAAGAAGGAAGTTCTGATTGTATTCTGTATTGAAGCAGCTTCTGCTTCCGGTATGACAAGTAGGTCCTGCAGGATGGACTTTAATCAGTAAGGTATCATTATCACAATCGATATGCGAGCTTACCACTTCTAAAAAGTTTCCACTCTCTTCACCTTTTGTCCATAGCCTATTCTTACTTCTCGAATAAAAGGTTACTTTGTTTTCTGCCTGGGTCTTATTCCAAGCTTCTTCATTCATGTAACCCAACATCAACACTTCGAGTGTTTGATCATCTTGAATTACAACAGGCACTAAACCGTCGCCTTTATTAAAATCTATTGTCATCCTACAAATAGCTTATAGTCTCACAGGGATTTGATTTTCCTGTAGGGTTTGTTTCAATTCTGGAATTAGTATTTCGCCGTAGTGGAATACAGAAGCTGCTAGTGCAGCATCCACTTGCGCCTTTTCAAATACATCAACAAAATGCTGTTGATTCCCTGCACCTCCAGAAGCGATCAAAGGAATACGTATTTGTTTATTTATTTTATCAAGTAAATGGATATCAAAACCATTCTTGGTGCCGTCATGATCCATAGAGGTCAACAAGATCTCCCCGGCACCTCTGCTTTCAGCTTCCTTGATCCAGTCTTCGGTTTCAATCTCTGTGATATCTCTACCCCCTCGTAAATGCACATAATTCCTATCGTTTACAAAGCGTGTATCCACCGCAACGACAACGAACTGTACGCCAAAGGTAGCCGCCAACTCATCGATGAGTTTCGGATTTCTGACCGCAGCTGAGTTAATCGAGATTTTATCCGCCCCTGCGTTCAATAATATATCCGCATCTTTGAGCTCATTGATACCTCCGCCAATCGTAAATGGAATGTTGATCTGCGAAGCAACGGCCCTTACCAAATCAACGGTGGTCTTACGGCGCTCATGCGTTGCTGTGATATCCAGAAACACCAACTCGTCCGCTCCTTGTTGCGAATATTGCCAAGCAAGCTCCACGGGGTCACCTGCATCGCGAAGATCAACAAAGTTGACTCCCTTTACGGTGCGACCATCCTTTACATCTAAACAGGGAATTATACGCTTTGCAAGCATTCTAGAATCTAATTAACGCCTTTAAGTTCCAATCTTTAATCTCTTCAATCGTAATGCGTTCTTCGTAGATCGCTTTACCTACAACCACAGACTCCATTCTTCCCAAAGCATTTAGTGCTTCAATATCCGCCATGGAACTGATACCTCCTGACCCAATCAATTTAATAATAGGTGAGTGATCCAATAGCTTTTGATATAATTCAACACCAGCGCCACCAAGTTTTCCGTCTTTTGAGATATCCGTACATAGGAAACGGTAGAAACCTAGGCTTAAACATTTATCGATATATTCTACCAATTTGATTGGCGAGCTTTCTAACCAGCCGGAGTATTTGATGACCTCATCCAACACGTCGATTGCAATCACGATATGATCAGCGTATTTAACGCGGCCTTCGTTTAATTTGCTTAGCTCTTCAAGGAAAGTCGGATTAGTGATCGCCTGTGTGCCAACGATTACGCGGTAAACACCTGCATCCACCAACTCTTTTACCTTCTCGATGCTACGAACACCACCACCATATTGTACTTTCATCTCCGTTCTACGGATAATATCGAACAAATAAGCTTGATTGCTGAAGTCGCCTTTCGCGCCATTCAGGTCGATAATATGAACAATCTCGGTACCATTCGCGTGGTATTTCTCGATTTGTTCTTCTAATGAAATAGGGTATGTCGTTACGTCGTCGTAGTTTCCTTCTCTTAAGCGGACAACCTTTTTGTCCAACACATCAATTGCAGGTATTATATACATATTCGTTAATTTCGGTTAAAACTTAGCAAAGTTAAGCAAAAGTTGCTCTCCTGCAGTTCCTGATTTTTCGGGGTGAAATTGTACCGCCCAGAAATTATCCTTGGAAATTGCTGCAGAAAATGGTAATCCATAATCACATCGAGCTATGGTATAGGTTGCATCATACTCAATGAAGTAAGAGTGCACAAAATAAAAATAGGAATTATTCGGAATGTCTTGAAAAAGAGGACAGGTATTTTCAAATACGATGCTGTTCCAGCCCATATGCGGAACTTTTTGTTGAATCCTTTCGTCAAAATGTAACGTCTTTAGTGGGATAATACCCACTAAATCAGAGTTCCCCTCTTCTGAAAAGTCAGTTAGCAATTGCATCCCTACACAAATGCCCAGTACAGGCTTCTTCAATTGTCGGATGGGCTCAACCATCCCCCGCGCTTCGAGCTTTGCCATAGCTGCTCCAGCGTGACCTACGCCGGGAATGATAATCTTATCATACTGCTCCAGTTCCTCCGGAGTATTCACCATCCCGTACGCTATATTCAGACGCTTTAAAGCTGCAGTAATAGAAAAAATATTTCCCGCTTCGTAATTTACAATCCCAATCATACGCTCTCCTCTAGCCTTATCGGCTCAAAAATCTTATAATACGCCTTTCGTACTCGGTAGCTGCATATTCTCAGCATCGCGACGAACGGCTTTTTTAATTGTCTTAGCAAGGGCTTTAAAAATCGCCTCAATCTTGTGGTGCTCATTATCACCTGTCGCCTGAATGTTCAAATTCGACTTTGAAGCATCAGAGAACGACTTAAAGAAATGGAAGAACATCTCTGTCGGCATATCCCCGATTTTCTCACGCTTGAACTCCGCATCCCATACGATCCAGTTACGACCACCGAAGTCCAAGGCAACTTGTGCCAAGCAATCATCCATCGGTAAAGTATAAGCATAGCGTTCAATACCGCGCTTATCGCCTAATACTTTCAAGAAGATCTCGCCAAGTGCAATTCCTGTATCCTCTATGGTATGGTGTTCATCGATATGCAGATCGCCTTTTGCCTTGATCGTCAAATCAAGCGCCCCGTGACGTGCTAGTTGATCTAACATATGATCAAAGAATGGCAAGCCGGTCTCAATATCCGATTTCCCGGAACCATCTAAATTCACTTTGATGTAAATATCAGTCTCATTGGTTTTGCGATGATGCTCCGCAACGCGGGTCCCTAATTTCAGAAATTCGTAGATAGACTTCCAGTCCTTCGTTTCCAGCGCGATAGCATCATTCTCAAAAATATGGTTCTCTAGTTTTCCCAACTCATCATTATTACGAAGCCAGATTGCTTTAGCACCAAGGTTCTGCGCTAATTTCACATCATTGACACGGTCGCCGATAACAAATGAGTTTTTTAGATCATATGCTGTCTCATCGAAATACTCAGTCAACATCCCGATTCCAGGTTTTCTCGTTGCTGCATTCTCATGAGGAAAAGTCTTATCGATATGCTCCTTCACGAATTCAACGCCCTCACCTTTAAAAGTCTCGATCACAAAGGAATGCACAGGCAGGAAGTTAGCTTCCGGATGCGAATCCGTCCCTAAGCCGTCTTGATTAGAAACCAATATCAGTTCAAAATCAAGTTCTTTAGCAATGCGAGGTAAATATTGAAGTGCGCCGGGATAGAACTTCAGTTTCTGAAAAGAGTCGATTTGCTCGTCTTCAGGTTCCAGAATCAATGTTCCATCTCTATCGATAAAAAGAACACGCTTTAGTTGATCAGCCATTATTATTTATTGTAAAAGGTTTGGATTGCTTCTAATAAACGTTCATTTTCCAGTTTTGTACCCACTGTCACGCGAAGACATCCTTCACATAACTCCACTTTTGAACGATCGCGAACGATGATGCCCTGCTCTACCAAGTTACTGTATAAAGCGCGAGGCTCTGCGAGTTTCACCAAAACAAAGTTAGCATCGGAAGGCGTAATATGTTCAACTTGTTCCAATGCCGCCAGTTTAGACACCAAGATCTCACGTTCGGCAACCGTTGCCTTTATCCATTCGTTGATGATATCTACCCCTTCCAAGGCCTCCAAGACTAAATCTTGCGTCGCTTGATTAATATTGTATGGTGGTTTAATTTTATTGAAAACTTCGATAATCTCCTTGCTGGTAAAAGCTAAACCCAAACGTAATGCCGCCAATCCCCAAGCCTTCGAGAGCGTTTGCAAGATGACTAAGTTTGGAAATTCGGGTAGAGCTTGTGTAAACGACTTTTGTTTAGAATAATTGATGTAGGCCTCATCGACCACCACGATGCCTGTAAAATTCACAAGAATCGTTTCGATATCTTTCGCGTTTATACTGTTCCCGGTCGGATTATTTGGCGAGCAGATAAAGATCAGCTTCGTATGCGGATCGATTGCTTCTGCAATACCGTCCAAATCCAACTGATAATCTGTCGTTAGGTTTACTTTTCTAACTTCCACATCATTGATGTTGGCCGAAACCTCATACATACCGTAGGTTGGTGGTACCAAGATCACATTATCCAACTTTGGCGTACAGAAGGCACGATAAAGAATATCGATTGCTTCATCGGAGCCATTTCCAAGAAACATATTCTCGGTCGGAACGCCTTTTATCTTAGAAAGTTTATGTTTGAGTTGATGTTGTAAAGGGTCAGGGTAGCGGTTGTAATCATGAGGTAGTGGCGATCCAAAAGCGTTTTCATTTGCATCAAGCCAAACCGAGGCTTCACCTTTAAACTCATCTCTAGCAGATGAATAGGGAACCAATTTTCTGATATTGTCCCTAAGCAGTGCGTTTAAGTTGAACGACATGTTAATGTTTATAAAAAATTAGAGCTGTAAATATGAGGAAAAATTAATTAAATCACTAGACTAAAAACCATTTACCTTCGGCAGAAAGCTCCGTCGCCGGGAAAACCGATTGCGCCTCTTCCAACAGTGGCGTCAATGTTTTATATCTTGCGGAGTAATGGCCAAGCAGCAGTTTCTTCGCTTCCACCTCATTAGCGATCTCCGCTGCTTCCAAGCTCGTGGTATGGAAGGTCTCCTTCGCCCGATCGACCATCTCATGCAAGAAAGTCGATTCATGGTATAACAGGTCCACGCCATGTATAGACTTCAGGTAGATGGGATGTCGAATGGTATCCGAGCAGAAAGCATAGCTGCGCGATGCCGGTGCCGGAAATGTGAGTTCAGATGCCGGATAAACCTTGCCCTGCGGATCCACATAATCAATTCCACGCTTTAATGCAGAATAATAAGGTGCGGGGATGCCTAAATCTTCCACCAAATCGGCGCGAAGAATAGCATTGCGCTTGCCTTCTGTAAATCGAAAACCAGTGCATGGAATTCGATGTACCAACGGAAAAGAGGTAATCGATAGCATTCTCGACTCATAGATTACCTCTTCTTGTTCCGGATTGGTGGTATGAAAAATAATATTGTAACGAATAACCGTCTCCGAATACTTGAAATGCAGATTTAAAATCTCCTCCAAGGGCGCTGGCCCATAGATATGCAAGTCAGATTTCCGGCCTACCAAGTGCATAGAGGACAATAACCCCACTAAGCCCAGGTAATGGTCACCATGTAAATGGCTGATAAAAATATGATTGATACGATTGCTTTTAATACCATAGCGTGTCAGCTGCATCTGCGTGCCTTCACCACAATCAATTAAAAACAGCTGCTCGTTGTAGTTAATGACTTGCGAGGTCGGATGACGCTCATAAATTGGCGTTGCTGAGCTATTACCAAGTATTAAAACCTCAAAGCGGATCATCTTAATTCTGCTCCTGCTTGAGGTCTAGGCGAATCTCATTTCCAAAGATCAAATCCTTCGCCTTTTCCACATTCGTCGTAATGATAAAATACTTATCTAATCCAAGTGATTTGATAAAGTCTTTTACACCATCATTCAAGTTGGTCAAGATAAAAAGACCGCCAAGTGATTTACACAGTCTGCGTGCTAGCAGGCCCGTGCGGATACCCGCTTCATCAGTCTCTTTTACCTGATTCATGTCTAAAACAATGTTACGCTGTCCACCAGTGTTGCGAAGCATAAACTCCCCTTTTAAACTTGCGGCAGCATTCCCATCCAATTTTTCTTGAAGAGGTTCAATCACCACATATCGCTCATGCTTATCTACCGTAAATTTCATAATTCTAAAATGTTAGTATGTTAAGGTCTTCAGAGCCGCATCAACATTGCGTTGTACGCGATCTAAAACATCTCCTTGTCCCGGATACACAAACTTCTCGCCTGTGATGTGCTCAAAAAGTTCAATATAGCGTTCTGAAATCGAATTTACAATATCATCCGTCATTTCAGGCACATTTTGACCCTCTTTACCTTGGAAACCATTCTCGATTAACCATTGGCGAACAAACTCTTTCGATAGTTGCTTCTGCGCTTCAGCTTTTTCCTGACGCTCCTCATACCCTTCGGCATAGAAGTAACGTGATGAATCCGGCGTATGGATTTCGTCTATCAAATAGATCTCACCATCATGCTTACCAAACTCATACTTCGTGTCCACTAAGATCAATCCACGCTCTTTAGCAATTTCAGTTCCGCGTTGGAATAATGCTCGCGCATATTTTTCCAATTGTGTATAATCTGCTTCCGATACAATCCCCTGAGCGATAATCTCTTCTCTGGAAATATCCATATCATGACCAACTGCAGCTTTGGTAGTCGGGGTAATAATCGGCTCGGGCAATTTATCGTTCTCGCGCAATCCCTCCGGTAACTTCACGCCACAAAGCTCACGCCCGCCATCGCGATAAGTTCTCCAAAGATGCCCCGAAACATAACCACGGATTACCATCTCTACTTTGAAAGGCTCGCATCGCTTCCCAATCGTCACATTTTCATCCGGCACCGAAACGACCCAGTTCGGCAAAATATCAGAAGTCGCTTGTAAAAACTTCGACGCAATCTGGTTCAAGACCTGTCCTTTGTAAGGAATTGCTCTCGGAAGGACCACATCAAATGCCGAAATCCTATCCGATGCAACCATTACCAAATAGTTATCGGCGATACTGTACACATCTCTTACCTTACCTCTATAAAAGGCTGTTTGCTTGTCAAAGTTGAAATTTGTTTCTTTTATTGTATTCATATCAAATGCGTTCTTCACGCGCTAATCTTCAAATTAAATATCTCCGTATGCTTCCAGAATACGTTTCACCAATTTATGGCGAACCACATCCGAACCGCTTAGGTAAATAATATCGATGCCCTCTATACTATCCAAAATCTTTACCGCGTTGACCAATCCCGACTGGTTCTTTTTCGGTAGATCGACCTGCGTCATATCACCCGTTACGATAAATTTTGCGGTTGGCCCCATACGTGTCAAGAACATCTTGAGCTGCATTTCTGTCGCATTCTGTGCCTCATCGAGGATCACGAAACAGTTGTCCAAGGTTCGTCCGCGCATAAATGCCAAAGGAGCGATTTCGATCGTTCTGTTCTCCAGGTAGCCTTTCAATTTCTCCGCCGGAATCATATCATCCAAAGCGTCGTACAAAGGTCGTAAATAAGGATCGACTTTTTCCTTTAAATCACCAGGTAAAAATCCGAGGTTCTCCCCCGCTTCCACCGCCGGACGTGTCAGAATAATACGCTTGATCTCCTTATTGCGAAGTGCTCGAACCGCCAAAGCTACTGCGGTATAGGTTTTACCCGTACCAGCGGGACCAATAGCAAACAAGATATCGTTCTTGTTGATGCTATCCACCATCCTGCGTTGGTTTGGTGTTCGCGCTCGAACGATCAGACCATTCGGACCATAAACGATAGGCTCTCCTTTAAATGCTCCCGATGAAGCCTCGCCTTCCTCTTTCGTTGCAATCACCGACGTACTAGGCGTAGCAACGCTGCCTAAAAGCCCCTCTAATTCTAATAAGGAAAGTGATTGAAATTGATTGACATGGGCGTGGATCGATTCGAATATTTTTTGGAATTTATTCCTTTCATTTTCTTCGCCTAGTACTTTTAAGCTATCTCCACGTGCCACGAGACGCAACTTTGGAAATGTTTTTTTGATGAACTCAAAATTCTCATTTTGTGCTCCCCACAGTGTCGCTAAATTAACACCATCTAAGTTAATTTCTAATTCGCTCAAATTTTATCGCTATTAATGTTCTAGAATAAATATGTCTACCAATGTTAGTATCTACATTAAAGATACCAATTATTCAAATTTCTCAAGCAAACTATTCGATTATTGACTCAAAAATACAAACTAATTGTGCAGAATTAAAAGCATTTGCAGCGATAAATTCAATTAGGATTTAGCAATCAGTTTACTTTTCCTACTTTTGTATTTTATAAATAAAATAAAACTTAGTACATTTCTCTTCAGAGGGTCTGAAAAAACAAATGGGAGTAATTACGTTAACCACAGATTTAGGACATCGCGATTTTTACCAAGCTGCGCTAAAGGGCAGTATTATATCGCAATTGCCGGATGTGCGGATTGTCGATATCTCTCATGATATTCCTTCATTCAGCATACAGCACGCCGCTTTTGTTATCAATAATGCTTATCCTTATTTCCCTAAAAGGACCGTCCACCTTATCGGTGTCGACACTGTTTTCCAGGAAGGGGCACGCTATTTAGCAATGGCCTACAAAGGACAGTTTTTCGTAGGTGCAGACAATGGTATTCTAAGTATTATTCTTGGGGAAGATCGTGCTGATGAAATGGTGGAAATCAATATCATGCAGGACCTGCGTTATCTACACTTCCCATTAGCGGATATCATGACGAAAGCTGCATGTCATATTGCCAATGGCGGCAGACTCTCGGGCATCGGTATGCCGATCAATAATGCGATGCAGAAAGTAACCTTCCAACCGGTCTACAACCAAAACAGCATCAAGGGTCATGTCAGTTATATCGATTCCTTTGGCAATGTAATCAGCAATATCAGTAAAGAGCTGTTCAATAAGGTGCAGGAAGGTCGCGAGTTTATCTTGCGTTTCAAACGGAATGAAACGATCTCTAAGATGAGCTGGCATTATAACGAAGTTTCCGAAGGGGAAAAGCTCTGTCTTTTTGGAATATCCAACTTCTTGGAGATCGCTATCAATAAGGGACATGCAGCACAACTATTAGGTCTGCATCAAGATGAGACGATCTTAATCGAGTTTCTCGATAAACGTTAACCTAGCCTAAAAAATCCAGTTGCGTTAAAATCCAAATCCCAAACGCAGCACAATACGCTGCATATCAACACTTGTTTTCCCGGAGATTGTCTGATTAGGAATATAACCCGGGATTACATCGAAATTGATCGTTTCCCCTTTGTTGTCTGCTGCTTTCAATTTGATAGACTGAAATTGATACCCTACACCCACCTGTAACCAGCTTCTTTTTTCACCCAGTTTCCAGCGCCAACCCAGCATAGGATTTACTTTGATACCACCACTACTAATTTCATTGGACGACTCATCGTCTTTTGAAAAAGCTAATCCATAGCCCAGATCCCCAGCCACGACAAAAGAACTCCGTTCCTCGGGCTTTGATAAATAACGGACGCCTCCGGTTAGTGGCACAATCCAAACTTTATGTTCCATCCTGTCATAAAGATAATGCTCTACCCCCGTACCCAGCAACAATGAGACCTTCGGATTGAGAGCCACTCCGTGATTGGTTAATGCAGAAAAACCGCTCTGTCCTATGGAGGTCGCATAAGTCAATAGTCCTACTTCATGGTGATTGGTATAGCGTAGCTGTCCATAGGAGAAGCTGATTTGCGTTAATAAAAAGCAAATAAGGAAAGTTGCCTTCTTCATAATTAGTTGAGATTTGATCTGTTAATGCTGCTTAATTGCTTTAATTTCTTCGGATCGCTGTAGTCAAATTGTTCGACACCATCACTATGGACAACGATCAAGGATTTCGGCCCTGGGATAATGTCATAGGCTTGGCCAAGCTTCAGATGCTCGAGCTGTCTTTCACCAATCTTCATCACATCACCAGCCTCAAAACTCTTTAATCCGTCCCAACCATCGCAGATATAAAGGTATTTCCCGACTAACGCCAAACCATGCGGATTGGTCATGCGATGCACGCTTACAAACTGCGGCTTCTTCGGGTCTTTGATATCGATAACTTCCAATTGATTACTAGATCCTACACATGTAGATCCTGTCCGCAGTGTGACATAAGCATAATTATCGTCCACCACGACCGGGTCGCAGGCGCGCACATGGCCGTACGTCGATAATTTTTCGGGTTGTGACGGATTGCTGATATCAAAAATAACCATCCCTGTGGTCGACCCCACGAACAGTTTGTCTTTATAAGGGAAGAGTGTTTCCACGCCGGGAAATAGTTCAATGTCCTTGAGGTATCGTGGTTTGGATGCATTGCTAATATCCATCAGATGCAGGTTCTTCACGTCCAATAAATACAAATGGTCCTTAGCAATGGTAAATCTAGCCATAGAACCGCCCGTACCCGAACCACTTTCCGAAGATGAATAATGAAGCATTACTTCTTTCTGTTCTGGATAGTAGGTCCTTATATATTCTTCCGTCACTAGGCTATCTTTGTAATCAACGATTATCTTCACTTCGTCTGAATTCACATTACTGGAAACAATGCCAACTGCAAAAGAAGAAAGTGAGAAACGATCACGCTGACGATCGATCAGTTTCGGCTTGCTCGGATCCTTAATATCAAAGGACAACAAGTCAAAATAATTATCTGCATAGAGCACGTCATCTTTCACCGCAATATCCATATTCCCCAATACAGGCAATAAACCAATAGCTACAGGCTTACTAGGATTCGCATTATTGTAGATATGAATACCTTTTTGCCATTCCATGATGAAAAGGAAGTCTTTATCGCTATAAATCTTACCTGTCCTATCAAGTTCAATAGGTTCTTGAATTTCAATATTCATTTTGCGTTGCTGGCCTAACGTACTATAGATTGGAATTTTTCGGAGATACTCGCCCTCCGTTTTGATTTTATCGCAACTCAAGCAGAGCAGAGTACTGAGCATAAAAAGCCCTAAGGTCTTTAGATTTCTCATAACCACAAGATTAATTAATTGATTTGTTAAAGAAACAACGAAACAAAAAAAGAATACACTACAGTTAACACCAACAATTACCGAAAATAGAGAGTATACATAGATCTACCTGATACGCGAGAAGACATTTCTTTTACACAAAACCCTTTCAAACCCAATACAAAACCAATGCTCAGCCCAATCATAACCGCTCGGAAAGGGCTTTGATTTGGGTTTGAAAAAGCTATGATTGAAATATATTTAAACAAAGAGAAAAAGAAGGTCTATCTTCTTTGATATGGATAGGAAAATAGCTTACTTTATACCAAAAGGCTCTAATCGGCGTTTTAAC
Source organism: Sphingobacterium sp. UBA6645 (assembly GCF_002455685.1). Classification (NCBI taxonomy): domain Bacteria; kingdom Pseudomonadati; phylum Bacteroidota; class Sphingobacteriia; order Sphingobacteriales; family Sphingobacteriaceae; genus Sphingobacterium; species Sphingobacterium sp. UBA6645. The sequence goes on along the minus strand of NZ_DKLH01000073.1, from coordinate 70,924 downwards.
TCATTAAACTAAGCTTCATGAAATTAACACACATATTTATTTACGTTCTAGCCTACCTATTTACCTGTTCATTTAGTTTTGCCGCACAAGACTCAACGCTTCAAAAAGCAGACTCCCTGTCCTACGAGTCCCAGCGACAACGGGTCAACAAGCTGTTGGATGAGCGTACAGCGAAGTTTGGCGAATATTCCGCCTCTCTGGAGAAAAAAACAGGCGTTTTTGGCTTGTTCAAAACGAAGGGCGATATGCAGAAATCTATTGATATCCTTCGTGCTTTGGTATTGAACGACAATAATATCTTTATCGAGACGCGAAAGTTGCTGGATTTAAAAGATGCGCAGGCAGAGCGTTATCAGCAATTGGCTTCCCAATATGACAATCAAGTTTCGGCCTATATGAAGACAATCACGAAACTTCAAGATGAGAATGAGAAGCTTCGGGAAGAATTGAATAGTGAGCAAAAAAGTGATACAAGCAATACTACCCTACTATATTTCGCCATTCTGGCGGTTGTCGTCCTAAGTATTTTATTATTTTCACAGTATAAAAAGGGAAAAGGCGAAAAATTGACGGAATAGTGATAAGAAGACCTATTTATATAAGTACTTTTGCCACTATAGTAATTTTTAAATATTCATGGCCAGACCGAGATTGAATAGTGGAGACTCGCGTTCGGAGGATTTACCCAAGCCGAAGCTAAGTAAAGAAATTCTCAAAAAAGCGATCAAGATTTTTTCTTATATAAAGCCTTTCAAATGGAAGTTTTTGATAGGTATGGTATTTTTGATTCTCTCGAGTTTGACCATGCTTACTTTCCCGGCTTTGTTGGGAGCCATGATTGATGCGGCTCAGGGCAGACAAACCTATCCTTGGTTGCCGGCAAGTGTGATGTACATTGGGTCCGTTGCGATGGGAATCCTTGCTTTTCAATCCCTTATGTCCTTCTTCCGTATCCGTTTATTCGTTGAGATCGCAGAAAAAGCATTAGCCAATATCCGGAAGGATACCTACCATAAACTAATAACACTTCCGATTGACTTCTTTGCCAACCGACGTGTTGGGGAATTAAACAGTCGTCTGTCGTCTGATCTTTCACAGATACAAGACACGATGACCACTACCTTGGCGGAAATCCTTCGTCAAACAATCAGTTTAGGTTTTGGTGTGGTGCTTTTGGTTTTAGTATCTCCGAAACTCGCATTAATGAACCTCAGCATATTGCCTATCATTATTGTGGCTGCGCTGATCTTCGGACGATTTATCCGTAAGCTGTCGAAAGAATCGCAGGATGAGCTAGCGGATTCAAATGCCATCGTGCAAGAAACGCTTCTGGGCATATCCAATGTTAAAGCTTTTGTCAACGAATATTTTGAATCACAGCGCTATGGGCACAAACTGAACAAAGCTGTTGGATTAGCGATTCGCGGCGCCACATTCCGTGGTCTCTTTGCCTCGTTCATCATCTTCTGTATTTTCGGCGCCGTCATCCTGGTTATCTGGTATGGGGCTTCCTTAGTTTCTTCTCAAGAGATATCCGTTGGTGATCTAACGACCTATATTCTTTATTCCATGTTTGTTGCCGGTTCTATGGGGTCATTTCCTGAACTATATGCGAGCATACAGCGATCATTGGGAGCTAGCGAACGTGTACTAGAAATCCTAAACGAAAAGCAAGAGGACATACAGGTAGACGAGAGCGATAAAGATATCAAACAGGTGATTACGGGCGACATTGTTTTCGATCAAGTAAGTTTCGCATACCCTACTCGTCCGGATATTGAGATATTAAAAGATATATCATTCCACGTGAAATCGGGCAAGAAGTTGGCGATTGTTGGACCTAGTGGTACCGGAAAATCGACCATTGCCTCTTTAATCTTACAATTCTATCAACCGAAAGGCGGGACAATTTATTACGACGGTATTCCATCGAACAAGTTAGCATTGACGGATGTCCGTAATCAAGTAGCTATAGTCCCACAAGATGTACTTTTATTTGGCGGAACGATTCGCGAGAATATTAGCTATGGTAATCTACATGCGGACGGCGATGATATCATTGCTGCAGCACAGCGCGCCAACGCGCATCAGTTTATCATGGACTTTCCGGAGGGTTATGATACTGTTGTCGGAGAACGCGGCGTTAAACTTTCGGGCGGTCAAAGGCAACGAATCGCCATCGCCAGAGCCTTGTTAAAAGACCCTGCTATCTTGATATTAGACGAGGCTACATCATCGTTAGACTCTGAATCTGAGCGACTTGTACAACTTGCATTAGAAGAACTAATGAAAAACCGTACCTCGGTTATTATAGCACATAGACTTTCGACCATTCGCGATGCGGATATGATTATCGTTGTAGAAGACGGCATCATCTCCGACTCGGGAACACACGTCGAGTTAATGGGTAGAGGCTGTGGTCTTTATCATCATTTATACAACCTGCAATCCTTGCAATCGGTAGAAAGTTAATTTTTGTTAATTTCCAAAAAGGCTAAACATTTTGGCTTTTTGCTTGTTATGTCTATAATCGATACATTTATTTATTAAATAGGATATTAATTGATATAATCATGGAAAAAAATAGAAACGGACTAGTGGCATTTGCCCTATTAGGATTAGCAGTTGGTACTGCAGCTTACTATTTACTAGGAACAGAAGACGGCAAAAAACAATTAGATCGTGCAAACGACGGAATTAAGAGTTTAACGAAATCGATCAAAGATCTGTCGAAGAAAGAAGCTAAGCGTGCTCAGAAGTTTGCGAAATCAGCAAAAGAAGATTTAGAAGGGTTGAAAGAACGTGCTAAAGACGCAGGAAAGAGCGCTTTAGACAAAGCATCGTCGAAGGCTAATGAGTGGGCGAGCAAAGCATCAGATGCGGCGCACGGATTAGCGAATAAAGCGGAAGATGTTGCTGATAAGGCAAAATCAGATATTAGAAACGCTTAATTAAATCGGCGCACAGTCTTGCCTCAACAGATTGATTTGTATCTTTGTACACAATGAATCTGTTTACACAAGTCAAGACCTTAATATATAAAGATGTCTTATTAGAATGGCGTTCAAAATACGCAATCAATAGCATCTTACTTTATGTAGTATCCACGGTTTTTGTATGTTATCAATCATTTAAATCCGTGGATTCTCCTATTTGGAACACCCTGTTCTGGATTATTCTACTTTTTGCGGCCATCAATGCCATGAGCCGCAGTTTTCTTCAGGAAACCGGCCCTCGACAATTATACTATTATAGTATCGTCAGCCCCAAGGCTATCATACTTGCGAAGATCATCTACAATACCCTCGTGATGGTCTTACTATCCAGCATTGCTTTTATCGTTTACAATCTTATTTTTTCGAATGAGGTTGGACATTGGGGCATTTATATGTTGAGCATCTTCTTAGGTAGCATCAGTTTTGCTACAGTTTTCACGATGGTTGCCGGTATCAGCGCAAAAGCGGGCAATAACAGTACGATTATGGCGATCTTGAGTTTCCCGGTGATTATCCCCTTATTGATCGTCTTGATCAACCTTTCCCAACAGGGTGTTATCGGGGGGACGTTCGACGCCAGCTGGAAGGATATAGGGGTTCTGCTAGCAATTAATATAGTGACTATTGCCGTTTCTTTGCTGTTATTTCCTTACCTTTGGCGAGATTGATTTTTATATAGCTATGAGACAAAGTTGGTGGAAAATCCTGGCCGTTTTTATGATAGCAACCGCTATTATTGGCGGACTCTTGGGTCCTGTCCCTGTTCTCCCTATCCTTAATGAGACTATCCGAAATGTCTATTTCCACGTACCGATGTGGTTTACGATGATTTCCTTGTATCTGATATCCGTAATCTATAGTATTAAGTATTTGAACAGTGGCAAGCGTGAATACGATTTCCTTGCTGTCGAAGCGGTAAATACGGGGATTCTGTTCTGTACCTGCGGTTTATTAACGGGTATGTTATGGGCGAACATTACATGGGGAGCACCTTGGCCGAATGATCCGAAACTGAACGGTTCTGCTATTGCGACATTGATGTACCTTGCCTATTTGGTATTGCGCAATGCCCTAGAAGAAGAACAAAAGCGTGCTAAGATTTCTGCGATCTACAACATTTTTGCATTTCCAATTATGTTTGTATTGATTTATATTTTACCGAAGCTTACCGACTCCTTACACCCAGGAAGTGGCGGTAATTCCACCTTTGGCGATTTAGATATGGATAGCTATATGCGTCCGGTTTTCTATACCGCTGTAGTTGGTTGGATTCTGATAGGTGTATGGATTACCACCCTACGCTACAGAGTACGCATTATTGAAGACAAAAAGAATTCGTTTTAATACATGAAAAAGTTTATCCTATTTGTGATGGCCCTTTTTGCGGGTATTTCTTCCATTTTTGCTCAAAATAAAGTAGAAATGGCCGACACGCTTCGCTCGGAAGGGAAAATCTATGTGGTTGTGTTGGTGATGTTAGTGATTTTCGCAGCTGTTGCTGTGTACTTATTTATATTAGACCGTAAGGTCAGCAAGTTAGAAAAAGATAAGTAGGCGCACTGTCAATGCTGATCAACCAACATAGGACGCTATCGGGTCTAAATATATTTTTAGTATCCCTCGTTGGTACTGTGCTATGTTTAGGGGTTTATCTGCATTTGCCGGATCGATTAACGCCGGTTTTATTTGAGCCAGCAATTGCCAATTTGATCGGCGTGGAAGTCGGACAGAATCTCTCGCCGCAAATCAACGTGATTATCACCTTGATTCTGACCATATTGCAGGCGTTTAATCTCAATAGAGTGGTCAACCACTTTAACTTGTTGGGTAAGCCAAACTTCTTGACCGCCTTGATGTTCATGACCTTGGTGAGTCTCTTCATCCCTTTTTTGGTACTTTCACCAACCTTAATCTGTAACTTCATTACGATCTGGATGTTGTATAAGCTTTTCAACATCTATAAGCAAGGCGATGTTAAGGGTATCATGTTTGACCTCGGTCTGCTCGTTGCCCTCGGTAGTATCATTTACTTTCCGTTTATCGTGATGCTCCTTCTGATTTGGATCAGTTTGGTTATTTTCCGTCCATTTTCTTGGCGTGAGTGGATTACTCCGCTAATGGGCGTCATACTCGTATATTTTCTTCTAGCGGTCGCATATTATTGGTTGGAGCGCATGGATGAGTTCTTTCAGATCTTTATCCCTTTCACCTATCCATTTCCGACACGCTTAGGGATGGATGTTTATGATTATTTCGTACTCATCCCCATCGTTTTATCATTAATTGGCTTCTTGTTTATTCTGAAGGACAACTTTTTCAAAAGTGTTGTTCAGGTACGTAAAAGTTTCCAATTGTTGTTTTTCATGATCCTTTTAATATTTGGGTCGTTTTATTTAAACCAGGAACGCTCAGTGAATCATTTTTTGCTTTGTGTTCCACCATTATCCATCTATCTAGCATACTTTTTTACACATGCGAAGACGAGATGGTTCTATGAATCACTGTATGCTGTAATCTTATTAACGATTCTTTATTTTCAGTTTTTCTAAGACACTGACGTTTAGTTGTTTAACCTTTTTTAACAACTAAAATTGACGTCATATTTAAAAAATAGATAGTTTTGTAGCGAAAATTCAAGAGAATACAGCCATTACAGAAGAATTAACCTCATCGTTTTGGTCCATTAAAAGATCGGAAATGTGTTCTTCAAATCGATGAATCAAATAAATATGTTGAAACATTTTAAGCCACTTTTTTCATATTCGCGACTACTGAGCATATTGGGCGTAAGTTCATTCCTGTTGTGTAGTTTGCAAAGTTCAGCACAGTCATCCACGTCCCATTCACCATATTCACAATTTGGTCTTGGTCAGATGCGTGAGGACCTATTACCACAAACGCGCGCTATGGGTGGTCTTTCTACCGGTGTACGTTACGTTGGAGGTCTTCCAAGCTTAAACATTGCCAATCCAGCGAGTTATTCAGCATTCACACGTACCATCTTGGACGCTGGCCTTTATGGAAATATGACGCAATTAGAAAAAAATGGCGCCAAAGATAATACGGCTGACTTTGCATTTAGCCACATTACAATCGGTATCCCTCTGGCCAAAGTTGGCGGTATATCCTTCGGTTTAATGCCATTCTCAGATGTTGGTTATAATTCATCGGCCATTCGTCAGTTCGAGAATGTAAATTACAAATCGAGCCTTGTCGGTGAGGGCGGAGTAAACAAAGCTTATTTTGGTTATGGTGTTTCTCCAATCAAAGGCTTAAGTATTGGTGCGAATGTAGGTTTCCTTTTTGGAAATTTATACGATAAGGCAATGATCGAGTTCCCATATGGGGCGGACTATTATAATACGGTCCAAACAGATACGCGTCGTATCCGCGGTGCTTCGATCGACTATGGTGCTCAATATTTCAAAGCTTTAGGCAATAAGATGAATTTCACGATTGGTTATTCGGGTTCATTGAATAATCAGATCAACAATAGAACGACTCGAATGGTGACCTTGACACAGACAGATCAAAGCTCTGACTATGGTGATCAAGTTGCTATTGATACATCGGCAAGCAATGTGATTACGGATAGAAAAATCAACTTACCGATGAAACATAACGTTGGTTTCACGCTCTCTAAAGGGGTGAACTGGATGGTTGGTGCCGACTTTAAGTATGCCGACTGGTCTGATTTCCAAACCCGTGATGGTGAGCAAAAATTAGGAAAGAACATTGGAGTTGCTGTTGGTGGTCAGTTCAAACCTGATGCGACATCTTTAAAATACTGGAACGTCATCGATTATCGCTTAGGATTCCGTTATAACAAGAGTCATATCTCGATCGACAATAATCGCTTAACAGATATGGCAGTTACTGTTGGACTTGGTTTACCATTATCGGAAACTAACTTCGGGCGTACCTTTTCGAGTGTGAATATTTCTGCCGAGTTTGGTCAGCATGGTACCCTGCAACATAACCTTATTCGCGAACGATATATCAATATTAACTTAGGATTCACGATCAACGATGCTTGGTTCCTAAGAAGAAGTTACGATTAACATTATGCATACATCTTGCATTAACATAAAGAAATTACGGATTTTGCCCCTAACAATTGTATTGCTAGGGGCAATCTTGTCATTTGCGTGCGAAAATGACATGAAAGATATCGACCGCATGGCCAATATGAAGAAAGAGGAAGCGGTGGATATCTCGAAACATGTAACTGTTATCTATAGCGATTCTGCTCGTGTGAAGGCTGAGCTTACGGCACCGGAGATGCGTGTTTATCATGATACTACCGGCCGGAACCAAGGGGATTATGAATTCAAAAAAGGGGTTAAGATTATTTTCTTCGACGAGTTTGCGAAAGAAAACCAACGCATTACCTCAAATTATGCGAAGCAGTATGCGGAAAGCGGTTTGATTGAATTTCGCAACAACGTGGTTTTAACGATGGAAAATGGCTCTATAGTCAAGACGGAGGAGCTTTTCTATGATGAGAAGAATGCGAAATACTACAATACGCTTCCGATCAGCATCGAATTTACGGATGGGCGCGGTCATATGCAGGGCACCTCATTTACTTCGGATGCGAATTTCAACAACGTAGAGTTTCAGGGCTCCACCGGTCTTTATTACATGAACTCGAACCAACAGTTTCCAGGGTTTGGGAACTAGCAGGTTTTGAAGCAATTGGGTACAGAAAAATTAGAACGAGCGGTTTAATAAATTATTACAATTTTTTTCATAAAAATTGTATCTTGCGCCTTGTTTTAGAAAAACAGGATTAATCAAAAAATTAAGCATTTAATAAAATTTAGAATACAGTTATGGGATTAATGAGCTATTTGCGAAACCGAGCGGGCTTAGTCATTTTCGTGATCGGTTTAGCAATCGTTGCGTTCTTACTAGGGGATATCATCAACATGGGTACTCCATTTTGGCGTAGCAGTCAAACTGAAGTAGGTAGTGTTAATGGTGAAGGTGTTGATTATAATGCGTTTAACCTACAGGTTGACCAAGCTAATGCGATGTATCAACAACAAATGGGCGGAAGCGTAACTCCGCAAATGCGTGGGTTTGCTGTTCAACAAGTGTGGAATCAATTTATTTCACAGGAGTTGTTGAAACAAGAGATTGAAAAAATTGGTATTGAAGTCGGCAAGGCGGAATTAAATAGCTTAATTTTTGGAAACAACCCATCTCAACAAATTTTGCAACAATTTGCAAATCCTGAGACTGGAAAAGTTGATGCAGCTTATATCAACTCTGTAATCGAGCAAGCGAAGACTAACCCTGAGGTTAGCCAACAATGGAATGCATTGCTTGAGTCGATTAAAAACGAGCGTTTGAATGAGAAATATTCTAATCTTGTAAACAACAGTATCTACACGACTTCTTTAGAAGCGGAATACGACTACAACTCTCGTAATAAATTAGCAAACTTTAAATATGTGATGTTAGATTACGCTTCAGTAAACGATGCGGAGATCAAATTGACAGATGCAGATTATAAAGAATATTACGATAAAAATAAAAATGCGTTCAAAAACGCGGAAGAGACAAGATCGATTGAGTATGTATTGTTCAATGCTAGTCCAAATGCAGCAGATTCAGCAACTGTATTAGCAAGTGTTCAGAAACTAAAAACTGAATTACAAGCATCGACAAGCGATTCATCATTTGTTTCTTTAAATTCTGACAACAAATACCCGGTAAAATATTATAGCAAAGGCCAAGTAAGCCCTGCATTAGATTCTACCGTATTCAATGCTGCTGCCGGTACTACGGTGGGTCCATTCTTGAGTCAGGGAGTTTACGAAATTGCGAAAGTAATTGACACAAAATTCAGTCCTGATTCCGTTACTGCGAGCCATATCTTATTGAACCCAGCTACTGAAGGTGGTGTTGACAAGGCATTAAAGAAAGCAGACTCGATTAAAAATTTAATTGTAAATGGTGGCAATATGGCTGCATTAGCGGTTGAATTCAGTGTTGATCCGGGAAGCAAAAACAATGGTGGTGAGCTAGGCACATTCACTCGTGGACGTATGATTCCTGAATTTGAGGAAGCTGCGTTCAGTGGTAAAGCCGGCGATGTCGTTGTTGTCAATTCAAACTACGGAGTTCACGTATTGAAAATTGAGAAACAAGTAGGAAATTCTAAGATTGCTAAGTTAGCGATCGTTGATAAGGCTATTGTTGCAGGTAAAGAGACAACGGATGCTGCTTATGCAAAAGCGAATACATTCTTTACAGCTATCAACAAAGATAACTTTGCAGATATCGCGAAGCAACAGAATGTAGCTCCACAAACTAATGAGCGTACTTTAGCGATGGACAATATGTTAGGTGCTGTGGAAGTTCCACGTGAATTAGTACGTTGGGCATACGAAGCGAAAGTTGGTGATGTATCAGATAAAATCTATGAGACGGAAACTGACTTTATCGTAGCTCGCGTTACTGGGGTACAGTCCAAAGGGCAACAGTCATTAGAGTCTGTTAAGACTTTAATTGAGCCAGTTGTGAAAAACTTAGTTAAAGCTAGAATGCTGAAAGAAAAAGTAAACAATGCATTAAATGGAGCTAGCTCTATTGATCAGGTTGCACAGAAATTAGGCAAGAATGCATTAACTGTAGAAAATATCGTATTAGCGAATCCGGTTATTCCTGGCGTAGCAGTAGAAAACGCTGTGGTAGGTACAGTTTTCGGATTGCAACCTAACAAGCCATCGAAAGCTATCGAGGGTAAACAAGGAGTTTATGCTGTTCAGGTGAATGGTTTCGTAAATCCAAAAGCTATTGCAACGGAAGAATTAGCGGCTCAACAAAAGCAAATTACAGCGGCGAAAGCGCAACGTTCATGGAGCGTAATTTTCAAAGCTTTACAAGACAATGCTAAGATTGTTGACAATCGTATTAAATTCTATTAACATAGAATAGTTAAATTTGTAGCTGGATAGCAATATGTTATCCAGCTTTTTTTATTTTTAAGAAATGGATATTCAAGAGAACATTATCAATAAGGTAGCACAGAGTGGTTTGATTACAGTTGATTTGGCGAATTACGCGCCAAAGGAGCCTATTGTTATCTATGACATCAAGGATAACCTTTTCCATGGATTGATTTTGAAGGAGAAGGATTTTAGAGAATTTATCAAAGGACATGACTGGTCGCAATATGCTGGACAGCATGTGGGCATTATCTGCTCCACAGATGCTATTGTGCCGACTTGGGCATATATGTTACTGACCACGAAGATGATGGAGCATGCGGTTTCTGTGCACTTTGGAGATGAGGAGACGGTTCGCGGGGCTTTGTTTGAGAAGTCTTTGTCGGGTATTGATTTCGAGCAATATCAGGATCAACGCATTGTCGTTAAAGGTTGCGGCGATATTGCAATTCCAGAGAGTGCCTTTGTAACCTTTACTGCTGCGTTAAGCACGCGCGCGAAGAGCATTATGTACGGTGAGCCTTGCTCGACTGTGCCGGTGTTCAAGCGGAAATCTTAAACTATTGATATTTTACGTCGTCATATTTGTATGAAAAGAATTTTTACGCTACTAGCCCTGTTTATTAGTTTAGGAACCGCGACCATTGCGCAAACTTTACCTCATTTATCAACCCCTACTTTTCAAGCTGGCGAGGTACTGAAATATAAATTAAAATACGGCATTATGTCTGCAGCGACAGGGACACTGTCTGTACAGAAATCAAAGCATAGTTTTGGTATGGAAGATCCTATACACTTACATGCTTTCGGCCAGACCTCTGGTGCTTTCTCGGCGTTTTATACCGTGAAGAATCAATATGATTCTTATATCAATAAAGATAACTACTTACCTATTCTCTACACGGAGAATATTCGGGAGAACAATTATCGTCGGGTAGAGTATGCTACTTTCGATCATAAGACCCGGAAGGTCAGCGGGAAGAAGGGAACATTTAGCAGCCCTACTTCGCAGACGTTTGACTTAGTTTCTGCCTATTATTTCTCGCGCAATCTTGATTTTTCGAGCTTAAGCAAGGGTGATAAGTTCAAGATTACGTATTTCTTGAACGATGAAGTTGCGCAGTTGGGTGTTGAGTATGTAGGGATCGAGAAGGTAAAATCTGTGCTGGGCGAATTGGAATGTATCAAGCTAAGTCCGGAAATAAGTCCGGGAAGAATTTTTAAAAAGAATAGTCGTTTGTATCTTTGGGTCACCAACGATGGCAACCGGATTCCTGTGAAAGCACAGGTCGATATCCTTATTGGCTCTGTGACTATGGAATTGGTTAGCGCTGATGGCTTAAAATATCCGTTGGGAAAACGAGTAAGTTATTCAAAGTAGAAATGATAGAAGTAGGTAATGTGCTTGTTCACGAGGATATCGTGAACAATGATTTTGTTTGCAACCTAAGCAAATGTAAAGGGGTTTGTTGTATTGAAGGCGATGCTGGCGCACCATTGACGGAGGCGGAGACTAAGATATTAGCAGACATCTACCCTATTGTTAAGCCGTACCTCACTGAAAAAGGAATACAAGCAATCGAGGAACAAGGCACGCATGTAATTGACGCTGATGGTGACCTAACGACCACTTGCGTTGACGGCAATAAGGAGTGTGCTTATGTGACTTGGGAGAATGGCATCACCAAATGTGCCATTGAGAAGGCTTATGAAATGGGCGAGGTCAGTTGGAAGAAACCTATTTCCTGCCACCTTTACCCTATCCGTGCCACCCATTACCCTGAATTTGATGTACTTCATTATGACCGTTGGTATATCTGCAAAGATGCCTGTACTTTTGGTCAGGAACTTAAAATTCCGGTGTATAAATTCTTGAAAGATCCTTTGATTCGAGAATATGGCGAAGAATGGTACAAAGAGCTTGAAAATACGTTAGCTTCTCAACCATAATTTTATTATTTTTATGGTCAATTTCAGTGATTACTGATGGTATTAAACCATTTTCATGTTAACATTAGACGAAATACAACTTCCTATAAAAGAACACCTGAAACGCTTTGAAAAAACATTCAAAGCGTCGATGCAAAGTTCGGCACCATTACTAGACCGTATTACGGGCTACCTAATTAAACAAAAAGGGAAACAGATGCGTCCGATGTTTGTTTTCTTTTCAGCAGGTGTTTGCGGAGGGATAACCGAATCTACCTATCATGGGGCTTCATTAGTAGAGTTGTTGCATACGGCATCGTTAGTTCATGATGATGTTGTGGATAATTCGAATGAACGCCGGGGTTTCTTTTCAATCAACGCTTTATGGAAAAACAAAGTTGCTGTTTTAGTTGGCGACTTTTTGTTATCAAAGGGTCTGCTGCTCTCGGTCAAGCATAAGGAGTTTGAGCTTTTGCGTATCGTGTCGGAAGCGGTTGAGCATATGAGCGAAGGTGAATTGTTGCAAATAGAGAAAGCGAGGCATTTAGACATTGAGGAGTCTATTTATTATGAGATTATCCGCAAGAAAACAGCTTCTTTAATTGCTTCTTGTTGTGCCTGTGGCGCATCTTCGGCAGGGGCAGATGAGGACACCGTTGAGAAATTGCGTTTGTTTGGCGAGAAGGTAGGTATCGCGTTTCAGATTAAGGATGATTTATTCGATTTTGGTCTTGATGATGTAGGCAAACCCGTTGGCAACGATATTAAAGAGAAGAAGATGACGCTTCCTTTGATTTATGCGCTGAATACCGTTGCGAAATCAGAAAGAAGAAAGATCATCAACTTGGTGAAGAACCACAATGAGGATTCCGAAAAAGTTGCGGAAGTCATTGAATTTGTAAAAACAAATGGAGGACTGGAATACGCGACTGAGCGTATGCTGCAATATCAGCAGGAAGCGTTCGACATACTAGCGACAATCCCTAATGGGGGCGAATATAAAACAGGATTGGAACAATTAGTAAGATTTACCACAGAAAGAAAAAAATAAGATGAGCCACGAAGCATTATTTATGATCGGATTTATAATTTTTATAATTCTGATGTTAGCAATAGATTTAGGACTGTTTTCCAAGAGCGACAAACCAGTATCCTTAAAAGTGGCAGCCATTATGAGTGCTATTTGGGTAGCATTTGCTTTGCTTTTTGGGTTATTGCTTTATAAATGGGGTAATGAACTCCATAATGTTCATGATATGGTCCGACTAAAGGAAATAGTCGCGAAGCACTTTCATAACATTAAGATCAATGAAAATGACCTAGCTGCGAGTTTGCAGCTTTACAATAAGAACTTGACATTAGAGTACCTGACAGGTTACGTCGTTGAATATGCGTTATCCGTTGATAATATCTTCGTCATGGTGTTGTTGTTCAGCTCTTTCGGAATTCCGGAGAAGTATTACCATAAAGTGTTAGTATGGGGTATCCTAGGTGCTATTATCATGCGTTGTATTTTCATCTTCGTAGGTGCGGCATTGATTACTAAGTTTGGCTGGATATTGTATGTCTTCGGGGCATTCTTAGTGTACACTGGTTTCAACATGTATATCAATAGAAACAAGGAAGAGGAAGTCGATCCTGAAAACCACCCGGTGGTGAAATTTGCTTCGAAGCATTTCAAAGTAACGCATAAGTTAGATCAAGGAAACTTCTTCCACGTGGAGAACGGTGTAAAATATATGACCCCATTGTTCTTGGTTTTATTGGTTATCGAGTTTACTGATTTAATCTTTGCGGTGGATTCTATCCCAGCAATTTTCTCAGTGACTAAGGATCCATACATCGTATTCTTCTCGAATATTTTTGCGATTCTTGGACTACGTTCCATGTTCTTCTTATTGATCAATATTATTCACAAGTTCCACTACTTAAAAGTGGGCTTAGCCTTCCTGCTTATTTTCATTGGTTTGAAGATGTTGCTTCATGGTTGGTTAAAAGATTGGGGATTCACCACTACCCATTCCTTGATCGTCATTATCGGAATTTTAGCATTGAGCGTCATCGCCTCGCTGATGTTCCCTAAGAAAAAAGAATTCGAAAATTCATAATATCAACGCCCTCTAATCAGAGGGCGTTTTTTTTTTCTGAAAGTGTCTGTTTTCAATGGCCATCAAGAAATTTCATGCCTGCTGGTGTTCCAATGGAAACATGAAAGTTTCTTTGCACTGCTATTCGGATTTGCTTTCTAATAAAAGTACCCACACATTGTGCTAATAATTTTACACATTTGATTAAGCACAATCTTTACTATTTTATATATTCGTGAACTTTAATAAAAATCACATACAAATGAATTGGAGCAAATCTATATTATTTGCGGCAGCGTTATTTGCCGTAACACAAACACAAGCTCAAGATAACTTAATCAATGCCTTAAAAGGGAATGCTAGTGATAATAGCAAAGAAGGTTTCAAATTTACGGAAGTCATTAACCTTGGTAATACCTCGATTAAAGATCAGGGTTCATCGGGTACATGTTGGTCCTACTCAGGAAACTCATTTCTTGAATCGGAGATGATTCGCATGGGCAAACAACCTGTTGAGATCTCTCAAATTTTTACTGCCCGTAACACGTATATTGAAAAGGCGAAGAACTTTGTACGCCTACATGGCGAGCAAGCACAGGGTGATGGCGGTCAATTACATGATGTATTGACCATCTTCAGAAAATATGGTGCTGTTCCTCGTGAAGCCTATACAGGTTTACCTGATGGACAGACGCGTAATAACTTCGGCGAGATGGGTCCATTATTGCAGGGCATTACAGAGAATGTAGCAAAAAGCAAAAAACCAAGTAAGGATTGGTTGAAAGCATTCACAGCAGCTATGGACTCTTACTTAGGTGAAGTTCCTGAATCATTCCAATACAATGGCAAGACCTATACTCCGAGAACTTTCGCTGATCAGGTTATCGGCATCAACCCGGATGACTACGTTGGTATTTCTTCATTTGATGAGCATGCATACTACAAACCATTTGTATTGTTGATTCCTGACAACTGGTCTTTCGAGAGCTTCTATAATGTAAAGATCAATGATTTAACAGACATCATCGACAATGCATTAGAGAACGGATATACCGTGGCATGGGCTACTGACGTATCTGAGAAAAGCTTTAGCTGGAAAAATGGAGTTGCTTTTGTTCCTGAGAAACCAATTGAACAAATGAGCAAAGAAGAAGTTGACAACTTATTCAACGGTCCGAAACCGGAGGCTTCCATCACGGCTGCACAACGTCAAGAGGCATTTGACAATTATACAACGACCGATGATCACGGAATGCACATCGTAGGATTGGTTAAAGATCAAACAGGCAAGGAATACTACATCGTTAAGAATTCTTGGGGCATTTCGAATGACTATAAAGGTTATATGTATGCTACAAAAGAATTTGTTCGTTATAAAACAATCTCTTTGTTATTACACAAGAAAGCTTTAACTAAGAATATGCAAAAACAGCTTGGTATTTAACTAAATTTAACAATAAGTATACAAAAGTCCTTGATTCCTCAAGGACTTTTTTTGTTTCTTATTACTATCTTTACCTTAACTATAAATTTTTAGTATAAACGTTGATTATGAAAAAGCTACTATTATTATTATTTACGATTCCTTTTCTGGCGATAGGACAAGACAAAGGGATTCACTTTGAGCACAATACGACTTGGGCTAAGGTAAAGGAGAAAGCGAAGGCGGAGAACAAATATATTTTCGTTGATGCTTTCACGACTTGGTGTGGTCCTTGTAAGTGGATGGCGAGTGAGGTTTTCCCTCAAGAAAAAGTAGGGACATTCTTCAATGAGAAGTTTGTGAACCTTAAAATCCAGATGGATCAGACAAAAGAGGATAATGCAGACGTCAAGTCATGGTATGAAGAGGCGAAGCGTTTTTCGAAAGATTATTCAATCAATGCATATCCTACATTTTTGATTTTCGACCCTAATGGGGAATTAGTTCACCGTATTGTTGGTGGCGCCGAAGCTGACGACTTTATTGTTAAGGCAGGCGAGGGATTAAATCCTGAGACCCAATTTGTGACTGTTGTTAAGAAATTCGAAGCCAATCCTAATGATGTAGCGATTGCTAAGGCAACAGCGGCAGCTGCGGAGAAAGCCTACGACAAGAATCTTCAAAAGAAAGCACAGGACGCAGTAATTGCAAACTCAAGCACAGATGAGTTATTATCGAAAGAAAATGCAGCATTCCTTTTAAAAAGTGCTTCAAACTCACAATCAAAAGCATTCAGCATTGTTCGTGAGAACAAAGAAAAGGTTGATGCAGCCTTAGGAGCAGGAAAAGCAGCTACAATATTAGCGAGCGCCATAGTTAATACAGAGATCGCTCCTGTTGTTTGGAATTCGGAAGAAGATAATCTAGCATCAGTTTTAGCAGAGGTAGAGAAAAAATACAGCGATATCAACATTATAGATCACATCTCTGGCTTTAAAACGCAGTATTATTTGAAAAAGAAAAATTACCCTGCTTTCAAAGAAGCTGTAGAAAGCTACATTGCCGCTGAAAATGGTAAAGTAGACCCTTCTACTCTAAATAGTTTTGCATGGTCAATTTTTGAGAACTGCGATGATCCTGCTTGCGTAGAAGCTGCATTAAGCTGGAGCAAGAAATCTATCGAGAACAATGAGGATCCGGCATTATTAGACACCTATGCGAATCTATTGCATAAGTCTGGTAAAACCAAAGAGGCTATTGAATGGCAAGAAAAAGCGATCGCGAAAGCCGACGCTGATTCGAAAGCAGATTATCAGTTAACCCTTGAGAAGATGAAAAAGGGTGAACCTACTTGGGGTACAGAAGAGGAACTCCTAATAAATTAAAATGTGAAAATTTAATATATTCAATTATGAAAAGAGGTGAACGCAATGTTCACCTCTTTTTTTTATGAAAGTGTCTGTATTCAAAAGCCATCAAGAACTTTCATGCTTGTTTGTGTTTCAAAATAGCATGATGAGGTTCTCGATTAATCTCTATTTAATATCCTTGTATTTGAGATTCATGTTTTGGAACATGAATGCCCATTTATCCGTTTGTTCTGCAATTACCATTTCAGTTGATTTACCTGCTCCATGGCCTGCTTTTGTGTCGATACGTATTAAGACAGGATTGTTTCCGGTATTGTATTCTTGCAGTCGCGCGGCAAATTTGAAAGAGTGTGCTGGCACGACACGGTCATCATGATCTGCCGTAGTTACCATCGTTGCGGGGTATGCCGTATTCGGTTTCAATGCGTGATAAGGCGAGTATTTGTATAGGTAATTAAACATTTCTGCGTTATCATCCGCCGTTCCATAGTCAAATGCCCAACCCGCACCAGCAGTAAATTTATGATAGCGCAGCATATCCAATACGCCTACCGCCGGGAAAGCTACTTTATAGAGATCAGGACGCTGAGTCATACATG
Organism: Sphingobacterium sp. UBA6645; assembly: GCF_002455685.1. Classification (NCBI taxonomy): domain Bacteria; kingdom Pseudomonadati; phylum Bacteroidota; class Sphingobacteriia; order Sphingobacteriales; family Sphingobacteriaceae; genus Sphingobacterium; species Sphingobacterium sp. UBA6645. Next base: position 53,561 of record NZ_DKLH01000073.1, on the reverse strand, counting down.
CACCCACTAATAGCCCCCCATTGGATCCGCCTGCAATTGCTAGATGATCAGAGGAAGTATATTTTTCGGCAATCAAATATTCAGCAGCGGCTATAAAGTCGTCAAATACATTCTGTTTATTAAGTTTAGTACCTGCCACATGCCATGTTTCGCCATACTCGCCACCACCACGTAAGTTAGCTACCGCATAAACACCGCCTTGTTCTAATAAAATTAGCGTACTGGTGCTAAAGGACGGTGTCAAGCTGATGTTGAATCCACCATAAGCGTAAAGCATGGTTAGGTTTGTTCCGTCAAGCTTAATTCCTTTTTTATAGGTGATGATCATCGGTACTTTAGTACCATCTTTCGACGTGTAAAACACTTGCTTAGATTCGTAATTTGCTAAGTCGAACTTGATCGCTGGTTTTTTGTACACTTCCGATTTTCCAGAAGCGATATCGTACTTATAGATTGTTCCCGGGTTTACATAATTGGTGAAAGAATAATATAATTCCTTATCGGTTTTCTTTCCGCCGAAGCCAGAAGCCGTTCCAATGCCTGGAAGTTCAATTTCACGTTCTAATTTACCAGTTTTATCAAATTGTTTGACCTGAGAGATCGCGTCCCTTAGATAAGTTGCGAATATTTTATCGCCCGCAAGAGAAGCGCTCAATACGTTTTCAGTTTCGGGAATCAGATTTTTCCAAGTGGACGGCGTTGGATTTGCTACTTCGGTCTGTACGACGCGACCATTTGGTGCATCGAGTTCTGTATAGATCAGTAATTTGGAACCGTCGTTATCTAAGATTGTATGGTTTTTCTCCATATTATCTACAACCGTAACAAATGCAGAAGTCGGATTGGTTAAGTCTTTGACATAAAGCTCATTTCCAGAAGTCGTATTCGCCGCTGTAACAACCAAGAAGCGTTCATCCTCTGTTAAATAGCCTCCCACGTAACGTCTAGGTGTAGTCGGGCCACCAAATACAAGTTCGTCGGTATTTTGAGGAGTATTCAACTTGTGGAAATATAACTTATGTTGATCGGTCATCGCAGAAAGTGCTGAACCTTCCTTAGGCTTATCATAAGAGCTATAGTAGATCCCCTCATTTCCTTTCCATGCAAGTCCAGTAAACTTGACATCGACTAAGGTATCACCGACTACGGTTTTATCTTCAGCATTCAGAATGATCACCTTGCGCCAGTCTGACCCTCCTTCTGAAATCTGATAAGCTACAAGTGATCCGTCTTTGCTGAAGTCCACTCCGGCCAAGGAGGTTGTTCCATCATCTGAGAATTTGTTCGGATCTAAGAATACCTCTTCCGTACCGTCCTCCCCTTTCTTTCTATAAAGCACATGTTGGTTTTGCAGCCCATTGTTCTTATAGTAGTATATGTATTCTCCTTCTTTAAATGGTGCTCCCTCCTTTTCATAGTTCCAAAGATTTTCGAGTCGCTTGCGAATCTGTTCGCGATATGGAATCTGCGACAGATAGTCGTCAGTCACTTCGTTTTCTGCTTTGATCCAGTTCTTGGTGTCTGCAGAGAGATCGTCTTCTAACCAGCGATAAGGGTCGTCGACCAGTGTTCCGAAATAATTGTCCTGTTGGGTTCCTTTTTGGCTTGTTGGATAGGGTTTCACGCTAATATCAGTTTTTGAATCAATGGTTTTTTCCTGTTGACAAGCGGTAATACTGAAAACAAGGATACCATAACCTAAGATTTTCTTCATAATTATTTGCATTAGTTCAAAACAAAACTAATGAAATAATCGACTGTTCAAAAAAGCATTATTTGATAATAAATATTAATTATGGTAGTTTTGGCGTTCATGAGCGCTCGCGATAAAATATATTTTGCTTCAGATTTTCATTTGGGTTCCTATCCCAAAGAAGCGAATATTTCGCGAGAACAAACTATCATCCGCTGGCTGGATGCTATTAAGCTGGATGCTAAGGAGCTTTACCTAGTAGGCGATATCTTTGATTTTTGGTTTGAATACCGCACTGTCGTGCCTCGAGGTTATATCCGTTTTCTGGGCAAACTCGCCGAACTAGCCGACTTAGGCGTAAAGATTACGCTTTTTAAGGGCAACCACGATATGTGGATGTTTGATTATTTTAAAAATGAACTGGGCGCGGAAATTGTATCGGACGAATTGGAAGTTACTTATAATGGTAAGAAATTCTATATACATCATGGGGATGGCCTGGGTCCCGGCGACAAGAAATATAAATTTTTGAAGCAGTTTTTCCGTAGTCCATTCTGCCAATGGCTATTTGCCCGCCTACACCCAAATCTCGGGATTGGTATTGCTCAGCGCTGGTCGAAACATAGCCGTATCGCTAATAACGAGGACGAGCAATTTCTAGGCGAGGATCGGGAATGGCTAATTATCTATGCTAAAGAGCTGCTCAAAAGCAAAGAATACAATTATCTCATCTTTGGCCACCGCCATCTGCCTTATGACATCAGCTTATCCGATCGCACTAGAATCATCAATTTGGGTGAGTGGATTAATTTCTATACCTATGCGGTTTGGGACGGAGAAGAGCTTCAGCTGAAAACCTGGAAATAACACACAACAATTAATAGCATAAGAATGAATTGGATATTACTTATCATTGGTGGACTGTTTGAGGTCATGTTTACCTTTTGTATCGGTAAAGCAAATGACGCCGTTGGATCGGAAAAATGGTTATGGTACTTGGGTTTTCTAATTTCTGTTTCTATAAGTATGGGTCTGTTGATCAAAGCGACCAGTACCCTGCCGTTGGGCACAGCTTATGCGGTTTGGACAGGCATTGGTGCTGTAGGAACGGTTTTAATGGGTATTTTTATATTCAAGGAACCTGCAGAATTTTGGCGCATATTCTTTATCGTGACATTAATTGCATCCATTGTTGGACTTAAAGCAGTTTCTTCACACTAGAAAAGAAGAAAAAAAAGATAAAATTTAGTTATTTTTGTCGATTAGTTCGCCTAATCAATGCATTAGGGGCACTATGGGAAACGAATTACACAGATATGTTAGAGAAATTACAAGCGATAAAAGAAAGATGGGAAGAGGTTGAGGCTGAATTAAGCAATCCGGATACCATCAGCGATATGAAGCGTTTTGCGAAACTAAACAAGGAATACAAAGACTTGTCAAAAATCGTAGAGCAATATCATATTTATAAAAATATAGTTAGCAACATCGACACGAACAAAGATATTTTAGCGAATGAGAAAGATCAGGAGCTACGTGAGATGGCAAAAGAAGAGTTAGATATTCTATGGACAGATAAGGAAGAGAAAGAGGAAGAAATCCGCTTAATGTTGATTCCGAAAGATCCTGAGGATGCTAAGAATGCTATTATTGAGATCCGTGGTGGTACGGGTGGTGATGAGGCTGCTTTATTTGCGGGCGATCTTTACCGTATGTACACTCGTTATTTCGAGACTAAAGGCTGGAGAAACGAGGTAATGGATGTTACTGAGGGTACTTCTGGCGGTTATAAAGAGGTGATTCTTAAGGTGATCGGCGATGATGTTTATGGTCAGCTTAAATATGAATCAGGTGTTCACCGCGTGCAACGTGTTCCGGATACCGAGACTCAAGGTCGCGTTCATACTTCTGCTGCATCAGTAGCGGTTCTACCGGAAGCTGAAGAGGTGGATGTGGAGATTAACCCGGGCGATATTGAGATGCAGACATCGCGTTCTGGTGGTGCTGGTGGTCAGAACGTTAATAAAGTAGAGACAAAAGTGCAATTGACCCACAAACCAAGTGGTATTGTTGTTGTCTGTCAAGTAGAGCGTTCGCAATTGGCGAACCGTGAGTTGGCGATGGAGATGTTACGTAATAAGCTTTACGAACTTGAGGTTCAGAAAAAACATGGTGATGTTGCAGCGAAGCGTAAGACGATGGTTTCTACAGGAGACAGATCTGCAAAAATCAGAACTTACAACTATCCACAAGGTCGTGTAACAGAACACCGTATCGGTTTGACAATGTATAATCTTCCGAGCATTATGGACGGTGATATTCAGGATATTATCGATGCATTACAGTTTGCTGAGAATGCAGAAAAGATGAAAGAAGGCGCTGTAGAGTAAGAATTTTCAAAATTTTATTAGCGAATATAGAAATAAACACTATATTTGCACACCTTCTCAAAAGAAGGGCAATGGTCTGGTAGTTCAGCTGGTTAGAATACATGCCTGTCACGCATGGGGTCGCGGGTTCGAGTCCCGTCCAGACCGCTAAAAATAAGGAGAGTGCGTTACTCTTTTCAATGAAGGGAAACCTTTGACAAAGTTCTTTAACAACAATTAAAAAGATTTAAGGTCTGGTAGTTCAGCTGGT
>NZ_DKLH01000073.1:7251-48990 GCF_002455685.1 Sphingobacterium sp. UBA6645 | reverse complement strand
TCGAGTCCCGTCCAGACCGCTTAAAGTAAAAAGGTGTTAAACGTAATGTTTAACACCTTTTTTGTTTTCTATCCTTTCTTGTTACTCCTAAATGCGATTGTCGATAAAAGACAAAGCGCCCGAAGGACATTGATTAATTTGCTTGATTAAGTCTTCTGTTCCGGCGTTCTCCGGTTTCAACCAAGGACGATCTTTTGGGTTGTAGACTTGAGGCAACATCTTCACACAGACTCCTGCATGTTCGCATCGCTCCGGCTTCCAAAGTACCGTGATTTCCCCATTTGGATGCGGATATTTAATAATTTTTTCTTCCATAGTTTGTCAGTCTTTCTACTTCAACAACTGATATATCGCTTTTGTTTAGCTTCCTAATCAAGGTAAAGATCGTTAAAATATTAAGCTATTATATCTGTCATTATCAAATATTTATCTTAAATTTAGTAGAAACTTATAACCCTAAACATATGGAAACACCGCTTAATCCAATGGAAAATCAGCCCCAAAACAGCATTGACGATGGTAAAAACATTGCTATCATTGCTTATTTAACCTTAATCGGGCTAATTATTGCATTCGTTTTAAATAACGAGAAGAAAAATGAGTTTGCGAGATTTCACATTCGACAGTCGTTGGGTATTGTAATTACGCTCTTTGCCGTAAGTATTCTTTCTTACATTCCATATGTTGGATGGATTATTTCCATTGCAGGCGTTATAGTCGGCGTCATTATGTGGATTGTCGGCATCATGAATGCAGCGAATGGTAAACAGAAAGTGGTTCCGATCCTTGGCGAGCAATATAATACGATGTTCGCCGGAATTTAACACTTTCCTAAAATATTAAGCATAAGGGACTTTTGTTTTCAAAAGCCCCTTTTTTTCATATATACAATTGTATAGGTTAAATTTTATTGATTTTTCATAAAATTTCTATTACGTTTGAGAGATTGAATAAAGAAAAAAATATTTCATCTACTTGGGTTACTATTTGAGAATTAGCGTATTAATAAGTGAGTAAAATAAGAAAGATATTACCAAAATCGCGGGACGATGCTGAGATAGTCGAGGGGATGCGAAATGGCGATAATGATGCGATATCGTATATCTACAAGTCATTTTACCCATCTATTTCCCATTTGATTGTGAACAACAATGGGACGGAAGAAGAGGCACAGGACATCTTTCAGGAAGGGGTCATGGTATTATACGACAAAGTTACTCATGATGATTTTGTATTAAGCAGTAGGCTAAGCACGTTCTTATACGCTATTTGTAGACGACTCTGGTTAAAGAGTTTGAGCAAGAAAGGTAACTCGTTCAGCATTACGGATCATGAGAATTTCGAGATTCCGGATGTTGAGGAGGATCTTCAGCAGCATAAAGAGTTAGAAACCAAATTTGACAAGATGGAATCTGCATTAGAATCATTGGGAGAGCCCTGTAGCACGATTCTAAGAGAGTTTTACATCAAGAACAAGTCCATGCAGTATATCTGTGACAAACTTGGTTACACAAATGCTGATAATGCAAAAAATCAAAAGTATAAATGCTTACAACGGTTGAAGAAACTATTCTTTGATCAAAAGTAGAAGGGTGATATTTTAATGAGACATCAAGAATTTATAGAACAAGCTGATCGTTATTTAAACGGTGAAATGAATGCGCAAGAGCGCATGGCATTTGACGCGCTTCTAAATGAGGACTCTGCGTTGAATGAGGTCTTCCAGTCTCATCAGGACTTCGTTGATACCATGAAACGCCAATCCGCACGAGCTGAGTTTAAAAATAAATTATCTGCGCAAGTGATTGAGGCGCCTAAAGAGGCTGTGATTTACCGCATGTGGAAGAAATTAAAGATCAATGCAGTTGCTGCGGCTGTAGTAGCGGTTATTTCCTCCTTAGCGACTCTTTATTTGACGGGTTATTTCTCGACAATCAGAAAGACAACTTCGGAATACAGTGCATTACGTAGAGAGGTGAATAATGTAAAACGTAATGTCAATGCGCATCATAATGCAATTCGCAATATCAACAAGGAAACAGTCAACCAAGCGGCTCTTCAATACGGAGCAACAGGCTTTATGCTGACCAAGGATGGCTATGTTGTTACGAATTATCACGTTGTCAATGGTGCTGACTCTATCCACCTTCAAAATAATAAGGGAGAATCATTCAGAGCATCTATTATACATACGGATCCAGAAAAGGATATTGCAATCCTTCATATTTCAGATACGACTTTCACAAAGCCTTCTTATATACCCTATACGTTTAAACGTCAGAACTTAGATTTGGGTGAGGGTATCTATACCATTGGTTATCCAAGAGATGAGGCGGTATATGGTGAAGGATATTTGAGTTCGGAAACTGGTTATAGCGGAGATACCACCGCATACCAAATCTCTGTTCCTGTAAATCCAGGAAACAGTGGAGGTCCGGTTCTTGACAAATTTGGAAACATCATCGGTATTATTTCTGGTAAGCAAAAGGGCATTGATGGTGCCGCATTTGCGATCAAAACAAAAGCATTAGTAGAAACATTGAATAGAATTCCGGAAGAGTCTTTACGTGGAAATATTGTGCTAAGCAATAAAAATAGCCTATCAAATTTACCGAGGACCGAGCAGATTAAGAAGCTGCAAGATTTTATCTATATGGTCAAGGTATATTAGTCATAAATTGGACTTGTATGAAATGAGGTGTTACAAAAAGTAGCACCTTTTTCTTTGTTCTAATGTTAACAGGATGCGCATCAGGAACTTTTAGCATCCTCAATATTGAACTGTTCGATTTGATACGTATATTTAAAGAACAAACAAACGCATATGCGGACCTTTTGGACCTACTTTGGCATCTTCTCGATCATCGTTATAGCAATACAGGCATTCGGCTATTTTAGTGCTGACGTGCATGATGAATTTGACTTCTTAACATTCTTCAAACAGATTGTAATCGTATTATTGATTGCTACCATCACTTCGTTCCTTGATCGGAGAAAGAAGAAAAAGACATATAATGAAAAAGCCAGCTAGTAGCTGGCCTTCTGTATAATATTGTAAGATCTACTTATTTGGTTGAGGTGTCGTTCTTAAATACGGACGTATTTCAGTATAGCCCTTTGGGAATTTTCCAGGAATCTCCTCCGTTTTAATTGCCGGAACGACAATAACATCCTCTCCATCGTTCCAATCAGCTGGCGTAGCCACTTGGTATTCATCAGTCAACTGCAATGAATCGATTACTCTCAGAATTTCTTGGAAGTTACGTCCGGTAGATGCTGGATAAGTTAATGTTAATTTTACCTTCTTGTCAGGACCAATAACAAATACGGAACGAACAGTCGCCGTTGCTGATGCGTTCGGATGAATCATATCATAAAGCTCCGCAATATGTTTATCCTCATCTGCAATAATTGGGAAATTAACTTCGGTCTGTTGTGTATCGTTGATATCCTTGATCCAGCCGTGGTGATCCTCTACCGAGTCTACACTTAAAGCCAAAACCTTCACATTTCTCTTATCGAATTCAGATTTTAACTTAGCTGTCCTTCCGAGCTCTGTGGTGCAAACAGGTGTGTAATCCGATGGATGGGAATATAAAACTGCCCATGAACCATCGATATATTCGTAGAAATCAATATCTCCTACAGTTGTTTTTGCTTGAAAATTTGGTGCTAAATCACCTAGTCTTAAACTCATATTGTTGTTGTTTATAATGAACGAATTAAAATACTCTACCAATATAGTAGATTTTATTAGAAAATACAATTAGTATGATAAAAATCTGATACCATACTGATATTCAAACTAAAATAAAAACCATAGAATAGGCCGAATGGTTTTGACAAATGCAAATTAGCGGAAATACCTTTAGATATTTTGCTTTGTTTATTATGCTCGCATAGTATTTTTAATTATATTTGATATATACCATATAAACATATCATGCAATTCGAATTATCAGAAGAACATAAAATGATTCAAGAAGCAGCTCGAGAGTTTGCTCAAGAATTAAAACCAGGAGTGATAGAACGAGATGAACATGCGAAGTTTCCATCAGAATTTGTTAAGAAGATGGGCGAGCTTGGCTTCATGGGCATTATGGTTCCTGAGCAATATGGAGGTGCCGGAATGGATACCTTAGCGTATGTATTGGCTCTTGAAGAAATAGCGAAGATTGACGCCTCGGCTGCTGTAATCATGTCTGCACATAACTCTCTTGTGCTATACGGCCTCAACGAATATGGCACTGAAGAACAGAAACAGAAATACTTGGTCCCGTTAGCTAAGGGAGAAAAGCTTGGTGCCTTCGCATTGTCTGAGCCGGAAGCGGGGTCTGATGCTTCCTCGCAACACACAACTGCTGAAGATAAGGGAGACCACTACTTATTAAATGGCACAAAGAACTGGATTACAAACGGTGGAAATGCTGAAATATACCTCGTAATTGCTCAAACGCATCCTGAATTGGGGCATCGTGGAATCAACGTATTGATTGTCGAAAAAGGCACAGCGGGATTTACAATAGGCCCTAAAGAGAATAAACTCGGTATCCGTAGTTCAGATACGCACTCTCTGATGTTCTCCGACGTGAGAATACCGAAAGAAAATAGGATCGGTGAAGATGGTTTCGGGTTTAAATTTGCAATGAAAACCCTAGATGGTGGTCGTATCGGCATTGCTGCCCAAGCTCTTGGTATTGCTTCAGGCGCATATGACTTAGCGCTCGCCTATTCCAAGGAAAGGAAGACATTCGGTAAACCGATTAACAATCATCAAGCTATACAGTTTAAGCTAGCGGATATGGAGGTGGATATTGAGGGAGCAAGATTATTAACCTATAAGGCGGCATGGACTAAAGACCAGGGACTACCCTATGGGAAGATTGCAGCAATGGCGAAATTAAAGACTTCCGAGGTCGCTATGCAACATACAGTAGAAGCCGTACAGATTCACGGCGGATACGGCTATGTCAAAGAATATCACGTCGAACGCTTGATGCGCGACGCAAAAATTACCCAAATATATGAGGGAACTTCTGAAATCCAACGATTGGTAATTGCAAGAGAGATCTTGAAAGATTAAACCAAACATTGATACAAAATAAAAGCGGTCTCAAATTCGAGACCGCTTTTTTATTTACTTTAAACTATTGATTAATCATTCTGAATGACTTCTTTGTTAGCATTAATTTCCGCAAGTGGGATTAAGAACTGCCATCTATTATCGCCGGCAGGTACTTCCATTGCGCTAAGACCTACTGAGGATTGAACATAGTTTGGAACTACAGTTCTATCTAAGCCTTTGTTCAATCTTTTTAGATCGTAGTATCTAAATCCTTCGCCCCAAAGCTCTGTTCTTCTGTGCACCCATATCTCTTCCAGTAATGCATTTCCTGTATTCGAAGATTTTACTGCTTCAGTATCTCTCACCTTTGCGTATTCGAATAGTATATCTTGTGCCAAGGCAGTCTGATTACTACTTGCATAAGCTTCTGCTAAGATCAAGTACATTTCAGAAGTACGCATCAATGGAACATCTCCCAACGCACCGCCAGCGGCCTTTACAGAGAATTTTCTAGACATATAAGGCTCACGCACAAATGAAGTAAGCGGTAAAGGGAAATTCGCTGCAGTAGGCGCAGGCTCCCACATTTTCTTACGTACATCTGAAGCAGCAATCTTATCATATAGTGCTGAATTGATACGTTTTGGATTTGCGCGCATGAAAGACGTATTAGCATTGTATGCTATCTGCGCGAAGTAAGATCCAAAAGCATCCATTTGATCAGTCGAAGGCATCGATGCCCACATGAACTCCGATAAAGTAGCGTCATTAAAACCTTTCACGTAGTCGTTTTGGTTCATCAATGGGAAAGCCTTAGAATCAACTACCTTCTTTGCGTAGGTGATCGCATTTGCGTAATCTTGCATTGTGAGAGCAACTCTTGCGCGAATACCCCAAGCAATCTGAACGTTAGCTTGCGACTTATTCAAACGTGATGCTATATCTAAAGCAAACACATCATCTAAATCCTTAATAATCGCGTCGTAAACCTCTTTCACCGTCGCGCGAGGAAGTGCGTTATCTGAGAATTTTAATACTAGAGGAACGCCTAATTGACTATTATCAGTGTTTTTATCATAACGCTTTCCGTAAAGCTGTACTAAATTAGAGTACGCATAAGCGCGTAAGATCAATGCCTGTGACTTTAATTTGTTTTTATCTTCATCAGAACCTGTCAAGCCATCAACTTGATCTAAGATGCCATTAGCATCCCCAATAATCTTATAGAAAGTACGGTAATAGTATTCTGTCAACTTGTGGTTATCTGTTCTTCCACCAACCCAGTTTCCTTCTCCAGTAGAAGTGTACCAGTTAGCAGCACTGATTCCCAAATCTTCGCCCATAAAATCCAGTCCTAGCATAATTCCGCCAACACCAGGTTTATTCTGCACATTCCAGTCTACAACGGTCGTACGTTCGAACATAAACCTGTAGATACCGTTCAATGCTGTATTCGCATTCGCAATGGAGCTGAACACCACCTCTTGAGATACCTTATCCGTTGGGGTTGTCTCTAGATAATCTTTACTACATCCGCTCAATAACAGAAGCAATGCAGTACCATATATTGTTAAATTTCTTTTTTTCATATTACTAATCGTTATAGATTAAAAGCCAACATTTACACCTAGGCTAAATACGCGCGTAGGCAAGTAAGTCGTGCCATTTGTTCCGTCAAATCCTTCAGTAGGGTTTAGACCTAGGCGTTTAGAATAAATTCCTAAGTTTTCTGCAGAGAAGAATACTCTTGCTGAAGACAAGTCAATTTTGTTTACTAAGCTAGTTGGAAGGCGGTACTGAAGATTCACGTTCTGAATACTAAAGTAAGAAGCACTTGTCAACCATCTCGTAGATGCTGCATTGATGTTAGCACTGTTTGACTGATCTAATCTCGGGATACTGCTTGTTTTGTTTGTCGTAGTCCAAGCATCCAATGCGTCGATATGATACGATTTACCGAAAGCGGCGGTTCCCATCAAACCAGCATATTGGCTATCATAAATCTTACCCCCTACTTGGTAATTCAACAAGAAGGATAAAGTGAAGTTTTTATAGTCAAACGTGTTTTGGATAGAACCGACCATATCAGGAATTGCTGAACCTGCATATACGAATTTTGCAACACTCTGATCAACTACGAATTTTTCACCATTTACGGTACGGATTTGATCTGGTTTCGCATTATCTGCTGGAGTATATAATGAAGAACCGTCTGAAGCATCAACCCCGCGGAATTCTCTCAACCAAAACGCGTAGTAGTCCTTACCCACTTCACGTCTTTTCGTACCGGATGTGATAACTGGGTTATCCGCAGGCATCTTTCTAATCTTATTCTTGAACGTAGAGATGTTTTTTGTAATCGTCCATCTGAAATCATCATTACGTACGACATCAGCTGACACTGAAAGCTCGAAACCTGTGTTATACATCGCTCCTACGTTGACAAACTGAGAAGGAACAGCAGATGAAAGCGAACGAGGAAGGTCTAATAATAAACGATCTGAACCACGTTTGTAGAATTCAAACTCACCACGTACTCTGCTTGAGAATAAGCTAAAGTTAACTCCGGCATTGAACGTATTTGACGACTCCCAAGTTAAGTTAGGGTTAGGCAAAGAACTTAATATTACACCTGGTGCAGAACCATTATTATACCCTAAATTATATAAAGCTTGGTATCCGTAGTAGATTCTATTACCATTTATATCCAACAAGCTATTATTACCTACTTGACCATAAGAAGCTTTCAGACGAAAGTCATTAACCCATTCTACGTCTTGCATAAACGCCTCTTTGTTCAATGCCCAAGCACCACCAATCGAGAAGAATGTTCCCCAACGCTTTTTATTCGAGAAGATTGAAGATCCATCACGTCTTACTGACGCATCAAAATAGTACTTCTCATCATAGTTGTAAGACGCTTTCGCGAAATATGATTCCAAACGATTTACGTTAGTATATCCACCAGTAGATAGCGGAGTCACATAATTATCTAACTCAGAATTACCAGAGACGATCTGACCAGTTTTAGTAGATGATCGGTAGCTAAGCTTATAATCGTAATTCTCATGACCAAATAAAGCCGAAACATTGTGCAGATTAAACGATTTTCTATATTGTAATACTTGGTTGAAAGTGTATGATTTCACCAATTCGTTCGTAGCATTTCCTAAACCATTGTATGAAACACCATCGCCCACTTTATTATTCCAAGTGTAATCAAAGTTTCTGTTTGACTGGTCAATACTCACAGATGGTGTGAATGTAAAGTCTTTCAAGAACTTGATTTCCAAGTAAGCTCTACCACCTAGTAGTGTTCTTTTGTTTATTCTATTGTTTAAGATCGTCTCATAAATAACATGTCTACCTGGACTTGCTCCGCTTGGTCTTGCCACAGCTCCTGGTTGCAATCCGTAATCATAAAGGTGCTCTCCACTAATAGGGTCAAGCACAGGAGCTCCAGTGGTAGCATCATAAGCGTGTACCGGGTAAATAGAACCCAAGCCGCGAATAAATGAGAATGGATTTACATATGATGCTCCATTTCCAGTTGAAGCATCAGTAGCCAAAGATCCTTGTGATGTAGCACCTGAAATGTTCACACCCGCTTTTAACCAATCTTTGATTTGAGAGTTCACATTAATACGACCATTGAAACGCTCGAAATCAGAATTTAAGATATATCCTTCATCATTCAAGTATCCCAATGACACATAATAATCCGTCTTCTCATCACTACCGCCCATGTTAACATTCGCATCCGTACGTCTTCCAACGCGTTGCATCGCGTCATACCAGTTAAAATCATCATATTTTAAACCAGCATTGGGATTCATCTTTCCATCAGCTCCTAAAATCTGATCATTGGCAACATTGAAAGGGTTGTACTTTAAGCTATTGAAGATAGATTTCAATGCAGATTGTGTAGCAGCATCTTCAGTTAATGCTTTCTTTGGATCCGTTGGGAACATCAAAGAGTTCTTGATTGCCTGAAAAGCTGTTGGATAGTAATCAAATGTACCCACTGTTTCGTATTCTTGAATACCTCGTTGTGTGATACCTTGAGAAATACTAGCATTCAATCTCGTTGCACCGCGACCTTTTTTCGTTGTGATGATAATTACACCATTACCAGCGCGAGAACCGTATAATGCTGCTGATGTAGCGTCTTTTAATACCGAAATGCTTTCGATATCATCTGCATTCAAATCCCCAATGTTACCATCGAAAACAGCGCCGTCTACCACGTATAATGGCGCACTAGATGCACTCATCGATCCAATACCTCTTAAGCGAACGCTTGCGCCAGATCCTGGCTGACCATTTCCTGAACTAACAGAAATACCAGGTGCCATACCTGCTAACGCATTCGTTACGTTGGTAACCACACGTTTATCTAGGTCTTCCGCACTCATTGTCGCCATGGAACCTGTCACCTCAGATTTCTTAGCCGTTCCGTACGCAACGACAACAACTTCATCTAAAGTTTCACTGTCCGCAGACAATTGAACATTGATAGTTGTATTCCCAGCAATAGATCTCACCTGGCTTGAGTAGCCAATGAATGTGAAAGAAAGTGATCCATTTGAAGGTAAGTTTAAAAGGGAGTAATTCCCGTTTTGATCGGTTTGAGTGGAAATTGTGCCATCAACCAGACGAACTGATACCCCGCTGATAGGGCTACCGTCTGTTACTGATGTTACTTTTCCGCTCACTTGATGATTCTGCGCAGATGCCACCCCAATCGTTAGTAGGCATAGCAGAAGAAAGCTAAGTAATTTGTGTTTCATAAAAAGTTGTTTGTTGTTTGTAATAATTGCCTCAATTCAAGAGCTATCGAGTATTTAATATCTCTTTCTTGGAATAATCAGCCGCCAAACATAACTAAATTTTATAAAAAACTTAAAACATTAACATTTCTTCTATGAAAATTTAAATAATTAACCCGTTTTACAACGAAAAGTATAGTTAATTAACTTTACAAATTAAATAACTCTTATTGCTCACAAAATTTATATACAAAAGAAATTTAAATTGTAACATGCAACCGATTGCACGTTATAAACATGACAAAATAATGCTCAAAAGAAACCATACGTGTAAATATTTCTCTACGTTCGTGCAAATCGCTAAAAATTAGCGGTTATCAAGAAAACAAATGCTGTTTAATTGAAGAGAACTCAGTGGGTTTTCTTGAAATTAAGTGCGGGAATAAATTTTACGCTATCATGCCCTTCTCAATCTTATCTAGGTAAGCATAATCCTCGAAAGAGAATGAGCCGCTCACTTGCATATGATGATTGAAAAGGAATTTAGCTTTTTGAAGCAAGCTTTTATCTCTCATCAGAAGGCCATCATACATCATTAGTTGGGCTAATGGTCTGATTTGCTCCACTTGGAGGGTAGAGACAAAGTCTTTAAGGCCGTCATCCGAGAGGTCGGAAAAATATTGTCTGGGCCTTCCGAAAAAAGAAACATATCCATCTTGATCCAACTGCTGTTCATCAACTTTTTCAAAAGCATCATATTTCTCAACGATCAGGCGTAAAAACTTGCCCATTTCGTTAATCCAGTTCAGAATCGTGTCTTTTTCGTATCGAATACCCATATTATCTTATTTGTCCTTGTCCAGTCACGAACCATTTCTCCGTAACTAATTTTTCCAACGCGAATGGGCCTCTTGCATGTAGTTTCTGAGTCGAAATTCCAATCTCCGCACCTAACCCAAATTCAGCTCCATCGGTAAAACGGGTAGAGGCATTAGCATAAACTGCTGCCGCATCCACCGACTCCATAAATGTCGTAATATTTTGTTGATTTTCCGATACGATACATTCCGAATGTTTGGACGAATAATTTGCGATATGCTCCAATGCCTCCTCAAGGCTGACAACTACTTTCACTGAACACATCAGATCCAAGAACTCCCTTCCGTAGTCAGATTCCTGCGCAGTTTGCAAATAAGGAAAATTTAGAGATTTCAATATCCCATGGCTTTCCGGATCCGCAAAAACTGTGACCTTGCTTTCATAAAAATAAGGAAACAACTTCGCTAAAAATTCCGAAACAACTGTTCTATGTACTAAAACGGTATCGAGCGAATTACAGACAGAGGGTCTGGAAATCTTAGCATTTGCAACAATCTTTGCCGCCATGTCGAGGTCAGCAGAATCATCCACAAAAGTATGGCAAACACCGGCGCCAGTCTCAATGACTGGAACTTTTGCATTCTGTCTTACGAAATCAATTAAGGACTGTGACCCTCTTGGGATAATGATATCAACAAATGCCGTAGCCTCTAACAGTTCGGTCACCAATTCACGATCGGTCGGTAAAAGCTGTACAATATGCTCATCCAAGTGTTGCTGAATCAATACATCCTGTATCAAACGCACTAAAAATGAATTCGTGTACCAAGCGTCAGACCCGCCACGCAACAAACAGACATTTCCAGATTGAATACATAAACTAGCCACATCGATCGTCACATTTGGCCTTGACTCATATATGACCCCCACCACACCCAAAGGAACTGACTTCTTTTCAATCCTTAAACCATTGGCAACTTCTCGCGCACTAAGTACCTGACCCGTCGGATCCGCTAATACTGAAACATCAAGAACGCTCTTCGCTAAGCTTTCAATACTAGACTCATCCAGTAATAAGCGATCATACTTTGAGTCCAAAGGATTCATTCGTTCCAAGTCGCGCCTGTTCTCAACGATAATCTCACCTACATGGCTCCTCAGCGCTTCGGCAATTCCAGTTAGAACAGTCTTTTTCTGTTCTAAACCAAGTTTCAACATCACTTGCTTCGCTTTCCTGGCAGCCTGAAGCTGCGGCTGAATTGTCCCTTTCTTATCTTCGATCATAACAGTACTATATCATTCGCATGCGCGATCTCCATGTTCTTCTTACTCCCCGATTTTAAACTAACCGAGTCTATTTTCGATTTTGCAACAGCCTGAACCACACCTTCTTCGTCAGCGATCTGAAAGACTTCACCAACTTCGAAATCTTGAACAACCTGCTTAATCCCTACTGCCAGCAAACTTTTTCTATTCAGCAGCGCTTCAATTGCCCCCTTATCTACCTGCACCATACCTGCAATCAAGCTTCCGCTCGCCAACCATTTATTCCTAGAAGAAACCCGTGTTTTTTGAGGATGACACACTGTCCCTGTTTCACCTTTTACCGCTTTTAGAATGGCATTTTCAGTTTGCATACTGAAGATGACCGCCTTTATACCCAATTGATTTGCAAGGCGTGCGAAGTTCAATTTGGAGGTCATCCCGCCCAATCCTACTGACGACTTCTCCTTGCGCGCCAGCGATAAGGCTTCTTTATCGATAACCTTAATTTCTGGAATCACATTCCCTTTACCATCCAACACACCCGGAACCGAAGTCCCAAACAGTACCTGCTCCGCACCAAAACCAACAGCGATCAAGGTTGCTAATTCATCATTATCTGAAAACTTGAGCTCCTTATTGCTGACCACGTCATTCTCATTCGCAATTGGGATGATGTTATTCTTCCAGAGCGTCTCATATGTACTCTTTAATTGAAGAAACTGGCTCCTGTTAGCAAAGTGCTGTCGCTCGCATAAACTTTGCGCTAAAGCTATCTTAAAGGGTCTGAAATAGGTGCCGTATGTTCTTACCAACAAGGGGTTGCCGATTGCTGCGGCAGCCTTCCGCTGTGCTAGCGTACCTGTGTATTTGGGGATAAAGCGCTTTCCAGCCGCAACAGCCCCTGAAGAAACCAAAACGATATTATACTTGGGTTGCAGCTGGGCACATTGTCTAGCGATTTCCAATACAATCTGCTCGTCAATTTCACCATTACTGGTAATCGACGCAGAACCAAACTTTACAACAAGTACCGGCTTTTTCATTTCAAACAATAATAATAAATAGCTAAAATAGGTTAGATTTTATCAACAAAACTCAAATCTACTTATAATATTTTAAACAAAACAGTGTAAAAACAAATATCTAGCTAGCCCTCACGGAAAAAGAAAGCGAGTTACCTTATGGGGTAACTCGCTTGTAAAAAAATTCCGGGGAACGATTAATCAAGGATTAATTCTACCGGACAATGATCCGAATGCACGGCATCCGTCCATATCTTCGCTCCCTTAATATTATCTTTCAAGGCATTGGATACCATATTATAGTCGATGCGCCAGCCTAAGTTCTTTGCACGCGCGCCAGCTCTATAGCTCCACCAAGTATAATGATGTGGATCTGCATTCAGGTGTCTAAACGAATCTATATAGCCCGAGTTGATAAACTGCTCCATCCACTCACGCTCAGCAGGTAAGAATCCAGAACTGTTCGCATTCGACTTCGGATTATGAATATCGATCGGACGGTGACAGATATTGTAATCACCACAAATAACAAGCTTCTCTTTTTCTTTCAATAGCTCATTGCTATAGTTCTGAAAATCGTCGAGAAACTTATATTTAAAGTCCTGACGTATATCCCCTGTCGTACCTGAAGGGAAATACACGCTCATGACCGAAGCTTCATCAAAATCTAATCGAATGGCTCTACCTTCAAAATCGTAATCCTCAAATCCACAACCATATTCAACATGTTTGGGTGTCTTCTTGGTAAAAATCGCCGTTCCACTATAACCCTTCTTCTGCGCAGGATACCAATAATGCTCATAGCCTAGATCTTCGATAAGCAGAATTTCCGGAACCTGTTCCAGATTCGCCTTGATCTCCTGCAAGCAAATAACATCCGGGTTAGCAATCTTCAACCAATCAATCCATCCCTTTTTTAAAGCAGCACGGATTCCATTAACGTTATAGGTGATGATCTTCATGTTATGGTAATTTATATTCTCTCGATTTCATGGAATCAAACAACTTCGAAAGTCCTTTTTTCGGACCAAGCCCCTGTAGCTCGCGCTCCAGATCTCTAGCTTCTGCTCTTGTTAAAAGACGCATGCTAAAGCGTTCGTCGTTATATGGGCGATCATTGTCGTCAGTTTTTACCGCAGCAACAGCATCGACCATTTCCAACCCCTTTACCAACTCGCCAAATACTGTGTAGTTACCATCTAAGTGAGGCGTACCTCCGATGGTTGAATAAGTCTCGCGTTGAAGCGGACTCAGCTTCACACCTTTCAAACGAAATTGTTCCAAGGAATCTAATGCCGCCTGACTAAAAACTCGTCCTTGTACAAGGTAAAACTGCGAGCCTGAAGACTCCTTTGCTGGATTATTATCGCGTGCAGCGCCAATTGCGCCTTTCTTATGAATGATAGCAGGATCGATTTCCGCAGGAATACGATAGCTTGGTCCACCATTCCCCAACTCCTGTCTGCTAGCAGCATAACGAGAATCCGGATCTCCACCTTGTATCATGAAATTATGAATGACACGGTGGAACATTAATGAATCATAATAGCCTTCCTTCACCAACTTCACAAAATTGTCTCTGTGCTTTCTCGTTTCATTATAAAGCTTCAAAGTGCTCTCCCCCTTTGGAGTCGATATTTTTACATAATAATGCTTAGGAGTTTGCGCATGCAACATCACGAATGCCAGCATAAAAGCAAACATTAAACTAAGTCTTTTCATATTAAATTACATTTACGTCTTCAAAATAATCGATTATCAAGGATTTGATAATCATTTCCTGTTCCATCAAAGTATAATTCGGAATAGGGTTTATTAATTTCCAGTGTGGCCAGCCCTGCTCATCTAATCCCGAGAGTTCATAAAACCCCAGACTGCTGAACAGCCGACAAGTTGCGATATGCATCAGCTCTTCCTTCTCACGCTTCGAAAATTCTTTCGCCCCTTTTCCCAACTCTTGAACACCAATTAAAAACAACATCACCTTGATGTCAGGAATATCTGTGTCAAATGTGCGCGCGATTACCTCTTGCAAATGCGACCACTTCTTATTTATCTCTGCTGCTTGCATGATTTCTCTTTTAGTATTTATCGATTCAATTCGTCGATCAATATCCTACAGCGTGCTTCAATCATACGAAATACCGGTTCAAACTGATCTGAGTCGTAGTATGGATCCGGAACGATGTCATCATCTAAAAACAAGCTTACTTTACCGCTATGTTCTTCCGAAGTAGATAAGGCTAAAACATCCTTATAATTATTACGATCCATCACAAAGATGCGATCATATTTTTCAAACAGGTCAGGCACAAAGAATTGAGCTCTTTGTTCCGATATATCTATGCCGTTGGTCTTCGCTACTGCTATTGATCTATGGTCTGGCGCGTGTCCTACATGCCAATCGCCGGTACCCGCCGAGTCAATTTCCCAATCCAAACCCGCCTCACGAACCATATGCGCCATGATGCCATGCGCCAATGGCGAACGACATATATTCCCTAAACACACCATCAATATTTTCATGGTTCCAAATATAACATTATTTGACGCATTCAACGAGGTCCGAAGCCATCAAAGCATTGTAAAAACTTTTATGTTTCTAGCAAGTTAAGACTAAAATAACAGGTCTTGATGGCCTCTGAAAACAGACACTTTCAGCAAAAAAAAGGGATGGATTTCTCAAAAAACCATCCCTTTCTATTAAACAATGTACTATGTTATTCTTAATATTTTAATGGTACGTTGAATTCAACAGTGCTTCCTCTTTCCGGAACACCCGTTACACGTACAATGTTTCTCTTAGTACCCGATAAAGCTGATTCCACTTCATCAACCGAGTTTACTGGCTTACCATTGATTTTCGTAATTACCAGTCCTCTTTCTACACCGAAGTAATCAAAAACACCGCCTCTGTGAACTTGTGATACCACAACTCCTGAGCTAATGCCTAATTCTTTCTTGCGCGCATCGGTTGCAGGCACAAAACTAGCACCCAACTTATTGAAGATCTCCGTTGCTGACGCGCTGGTCTCATCGCCGTTCTCAGATTTCGCTTTCGTTTCCTCACCTTTCAAGGTAATCGTTACATCTTTCTCTTTACCGTCGCGTTTGTATGTCAACTTCACCTTATCACCAGGACGTAATCTTGCTACGTGCTCTTGCAAATCAGGAGATCCATAAATCGTTCTGCCTTCAATCTTCGTCAATACATCGCCTGGTTTAATACCCGCTGCTTCTGCTGCTCCACCTTTCACCACATCACGAACATATAGACCATTCACATCGGTAATACCAACTTCTTTACGTAATGCATCGTTGATCTCAGCGAATGTTACTCCAACGTATCCACGCTTCACACTTCCGAATTCTTTGAAATCATCTAAGATCTTTTTCGCTAGGTTAATTGGAATAGCAAAACCATAACCCGCATAAGTACCTGTTGGAGATGCGATCGCCGAGTTGATACCAATTAACTCACCACGAGCATTCACTAACGCACCACCGCTATTCCCTTTATTGATAACCGCATCAGTTTGCAAAAACGATTCTACAGCTGTATTGATTACCTGCTCTTGTGGGCCATAACCATATCCACGTTGTTGTTGCTGTTGCGACTCGCCTAAAATACCAATCTGACGGCCCTTCGCAGAAATAATACCCGCAGTTACCGTCGATTGCAATCCTAGTGGATAGCCTACTGCTAACACCCACTCGCCAATCTGCACATTATCCGAGTTACCTAACTTAACAATAGGTAAATTATTCGCATTCACTTTAATCAAAGCCAAGTCAAAGTTCGCATCGCGACCAATTACTTTTGCTTCGTAAGTTTTCTTATCGGTCAATACCACTTCAATTTTATCCGCATCTTCTACCACGTGGTTATTCGTTACGATATATCCGTCAGGGGAGATAATAACACCAGAACCCGAGGCAGTCTGTGGACGAGCCTGTCCGCGACGTTGCTGTGGTACACCAAAGAATTCTTCGAACAAATCAAAAGGCATCCCTTCACTTCCACCACGCGAACCACGACCACTCATCGTGACATTGATATGGACAACGCCAGGAGTAACTGCTGCAGCAGCCTGCGTAAAGTCCGGATTACCCGTCGAGGACATTAAAGCCTCCTCTCCAGGATTATTTGCATAATACACTTTCTGACGCTCTTCAAACGTCATGTTGTCCATCTGTTTATTTTCAAAGAGCTTATACCCTCCTACCGCAATAGCTCCTCCAACGATGGCCGTTAATAATGTTGCTCCTATCTTTTTCATATATTTACTGAATAATCTAAAAAAATCATGTTTCGTATTGCTTAGTTCAAATGTAATACCATTAGATTTTAACAAATAGCTTTTGTCAGTTAAAAAATGTTAACAAAAAGGTTCAAAATCCGAGATTTAACAGCTTTTAACAAATAGAGCTCGAATTGTAACAAGAATATTAAAATTACCGCATATTTTCAACCCTAATGAACAAAGAAATCAAATTTTATAAATATCAAGGTGCAGGGAATGACTTTATCTTAATTGATAACCGAAATCTCGCTTTTAATGCCGCTGACAACGATTTAATAAAACGCCTATGTGATCGTCGTTTTGGAATTGGTGGCGACGGCCTGATGCTGCTTCAAGATACAAAAAATTTCGACTTTGAAATGCTTTATTACAACGCTGACGGTAGGGAAGGCACCATGTGTGGCAACGGAGGCCGTTGTTTAGTAGCCTTCGCCCGGGATCTCAATATCATCCAAAACAACACTGCCTTTTTGGCAGTAGACGGGCCGCATGAAGCAGAGATTCATGACAACCAAGTCAATCTAGGAATGATTCCCGTTACGGAATACCAAATGGATGGTGAGGCTTATGTGCTCAACACGGGCTCGCCACACTATGTTCAGTTTGTAGAAGACTTAGGCCAAATCAATATGTTCAAAGAGGGCTATGCTATCCGCAACAATGCTACCTATGCAGAAAAAGGCATCAATGTCAATTTTATTGAGAAAGAAGGTGAAGGGTATTTCGTGCGTACTTTCGAACGTGGCGTAGAAGATGAAACTTATGCTTGCGGCACAGGAGCCGTGGCTTCAGCCATGAGCGTCGCTTTGAAAGAAGGAAAGGATGGTGATTTCAATATCCCAATTCGGGTATTAGGTGGACAGCTCTACGTCTCATTTCATAAAGCGGGCAATTCATTCAGCAATGTGTTCTTAACAGGACCAGCCCTTCAGGTTTTCCAAGGCAGTATTAATGTATAAAAATACAAATGGGGGATCTCTCCCCCATTTTGCTAGACCAATGGTCTACTTTAATTAAACACGCTCTTTTAGTTTACTCCAGCTTTCTTGGTCGCTGTCAAATGCATTTCTACCAAATAAGTTCCTGGCAAGTTAAACTTCATTCCAAATCTCATCTGTAGGATGTACGATTTAGGATCAGTCTTATAGGTAATCTTGTAAGGAGGGTCCCAAGTATCTACATAGTCAACAGACTCAATATACTTATCATAGATACGATAATAACATAAAATGTTATTCGTTTGAGAGTCCCAATACACATCAGGGAAACGCGCCTGTGCATAGTCGTGGATGACAGAATTCTCCGTTACGGTTGTCTTATACGCAAAAGTTGCCATGGTATTTAAGAACGAATCCCCATTAGGTCTACGCTCTAAAGCTTTTCCAGGGAATACCGCACCATTCTTATCATATACTTTCAGAATAACTTGGTTCGGGCCATTCGCATCTCTAGTAACCTTAAACGTCATATTCGCACTCTGCTGTTTCGAGATATCGAACCAATCCACATCATGAGGATAACGTTTGCTCGAACCATCCTTAGGATCTACAAGAATGAAATATGGTGCATTAACATGCTCATATAATAAAGGATCATTTATTTTTATTGTTGTTATGCCCTTATACTCTTTCGTGCCATTCGGATTTTCAATCTTCAAATCCAATAAATACTCACCAACAGGAACACCCTCTGTCGCTTGAGTAAACATCAATTGGCCGCTCTTCTCAATTACTTGTAAAGGAAGGCGCATCTCTTTTGTGCGCTTCGCGTCAATCAATGCTAAGGTCGTATCGGTTTTCGGATCATACTTCTCTTTCCAGACCGTAATTTCCGAAGGTTTGAAGAAGGACTCTTCACGTTGTCCCGTTGCCTTATTTCGAACATCAAGAATGGTAATCTTAAATGGTGGAGTTGAGTTGTCCGGAATAATACCCGTAACTATTTTAAAAACCCCACGTTCCGCAACAACAGGGTTAGACCCATAACGGATGTTATCGCTCAAGTATCCTACATCCACCTTCTTACAACCGGCTAAA
Source organism: Sphingobacterium sp. UBA6645 (assembly GCF_002455685.1). NCBI lineage: Bacteria > Pseudomonadati > Bacteroidota > Sphingobacteriia > Sphingobacteriales > Sphingobacteriaceae > Sphingobacterium > Sphingobacterium sp. UBA6645. Next base: position 29,709 of record NZ_DKLH01000073.1, on the reverse strand, counting down.
ACCAGCATAGCAAGCAAAACGCAAGATAAAGCCGCTTTATATATTCTTTTCATCGTTTTCTTAATTAATATTTAACCTTAAACCTCTAAGCCATGTGTGGTTGTTCGTCAATACATGAAGTACACCAGTTGTCGTTTCTATGCCGCTCGTTTGACAGATAAACTTCTGATCTAGCAAGATCGCATTACCCGAAGGATCTTTAATCTGCCCAGCGACAAGAACATCACGTTCCCCAATGATACGCGTATAGTACAGAAACTTAGGACGCTCCGGAATCAAACCACCAGCATTATAATCGTCGTTAGTGTGTGGCTCTAAGGAAATCAAGAACTTGTAATTGTCTAATTTGCTAGTAAATTCTTTCCCATTCGCATCCAAACCATCCCTTACAATTGTTTCAGGGAATAAATAAACAGACATCGAATCACGCAACATCTTCGGCGTAAAGTATTTGAACAAAGTGTCCAAAGTATAGTTTTTACGTTCGTCGACTGCTCTTACCTGCGCTTGACGTAAGCTCAGAAAGTTTTTGATGCTATAATTTGTTGGAGCAAACATAGTCCCCTTGCTATTGATCAAATCTTTCATCTCGCCTTTATCGATAATCATCAATAAAGTATCAAACAGCCCACGAGGATGTGATTTCAAATAATCATAGGTCGTCATGTTAACCTTAGGACTACTTACTCCACCGTCGATAACACTGTCTTTCTTACAAGAGAAGAAAAGCATCGCTACAAACGGGATAATAAACAACATATTTATATTTTTCATTTCTTTCTTTTTTAGATTAATATTTACCCATCCAATAAGGAATCTGCGTCATATCTTTATTCGAATTCAAGTTACTATTGTGAATAGGGAAGTAAAAACCCTTCAAGGCCAAACGATCAGAACCATTTGCTCCACGTGCTAAACCCCAATAGATTAACGAAGATGAGCTGAAAGGAAATTCTGCTTCGCTCTTCTTCTTCCAAATATTACGAACAAGGTCAAAATAGTTATGTCCCTCACCGATCAATTCACGTTGTCTTTCCATAAGAATTTCGGTATATAAAGCACGATCATCCATTGCAGTACTAGCTTGACTAATACCCGCGCGCAATTTAATCTGGTTTAGGACATTTCGTGCTTCCCCAGAACGTTTCAAATTAAGAAGGGCTTCAGATTTTAACAGAATCAAATCTGCTAGACGAAAAATCACAATATTGCTTTCGGCACGTAAGTTTCCTAGACCCGTCGAATTTTTAAATACGAAATTGCTGTATTTACGCATCGCGTAACGAGCAGTAATCGCATTGTTATCTACCGCAACAGGACCATCATCAAATTTTACAAAGAAATCGTCACGACGTAAATCGGTTTCTGTGTATAAACGGTTCAAACGTGATTGATCCACATAGTAATTAGGAACCGCAAAGGGGAATCCTGGATAGGTTATACTACTGGTTGTCGTAAAAGTCAAGTTAGAAGAGAAAACTCCTAGATTGGCATTGTAACCCGACGATTCAGTCTCGCTGTCTTTCTGAGTAATGACAAATATATTCTCTCTAGCTGTTGCATTTTTAAACACATCACGTACATTTCCTCCTGGCAATAGTGAGTAGTTTGCCGTTTGATTAATGACAGAATCAGCATAAACCAAGGTCTTTGCATAGTCATTCTGGAAAGCCGTTGCATGTGCCAATAATGCTAACGCCGCGCCTTTGTTCCCTCTTCTTCTTCCCGACTCGTCTACAGACGCCCAGGTCATCAATGAAGAGGCCTTCTGTGCATCCGAAACTACCAATTTTAAAATCTCATCGCTTGGAGTTGCTCCTTTTTGTTCAGCATCATCAGCCGTTTGCGTAGGCTTGGTCTGCAATGGTACATCGCCCCAAACTCTGGTCATGTAGAAATAAGCCAAGGCACGCATATAATAAGCCTGGCCCAATAAATAGTTCTTTTGACCTGCTGCAAAACTCGCATCCGGAATTTCCGGTGTCTTTGTAATGACCAAATTCGCAACATCGATAATTCTATACCAGTTGGTCCAATTATGGACGCCTGTTTCACGATATGGAGTCACAAAACTACCGCTATTGAATATCTCCGAATGGTTTGTTCCGTCGTTGGTTACAAACTTGCCTATCGGCGCATCACCCCAAATGAAGAATGCTTGATTGGTATTAATTGCATTACGGAAAAGTCCATAGGCACCATTCAACGCCCCTTCAACATCACCCGCATTTTTCCAGTACACATTACCGTATGTATCGTTTTTTAAAACGTTCTCAAGTTCTTTCTCGCAGGAAACGAACATGCTGCTCGTTGCTAGCAAACAGATACCTGCAATTGATCGTATTATATTTCTTGTTTTCATTATTTCTCCCTTAAAAATCAAACTGAATACCTAATGTGAATTTCGAAGGCAATGGATAACCATCGGCCATATCATATCCACGTCCATCTACGCGCTCGGCGTCAATTCCTGAGAATTTCTGAATCATCAACACGTTGTCCACCGAACCGTATAAACGAAGCGTATTTAATTTCGCTCGTTGCATCCATTCATGTTTTGAAGGATTAAAACGGTAAGTAAGATTCACGTTTTTAATGCGGATATACCATCCCGGCTCCATAAACATAGACTGGCCGGTTCTCCAGGTATATAGACCTAAATAAGGATTAAACGCAGGATATTGTGCCACATCACCGTCTTGCTTCCAATAGCTATATTGCTCCATATCACCGATCGAACGTCTAGCTAAGTCGAAAGGATTTCCATAGAAGAAGCTATTAGACATACGGCGAGCGAAGGATTGGTTCATGATGTCTCTGCCAAAAGTGAATGTCGTCAGGATTTGTACCGAGAAATCTTTGTAGCTAAACAAGTTGGTAAAACCTCCTACTACTTTCGGGTTTGGATCGCCAAAGAAGGTACGGTCATCCTCTCCAACGCCATCGGAGATCTTGTAATCGCCGTTCACATCCACCCAGTTTGCATATCCAGGCTTTAATGTTCCCCATTTTGTGCTTCCAACTGCTCCTGTGTAAGGATTGCTGATCAAGCTGCTTTCCGAGCTGATCGCTCCGTCCACCAAGAAACCATAGAACATATTCAATGGTTTTCCAACCACGTAAACAGCCTCGCCGTAGTAGATATCACGATTGCCATTTGGCAATGCAGTTACCATATTCTTGTTAAATGCTAAGTTGATCGATGGTGTCCATTGGAATCCGTCTTCGTTATTGAATACTCGACCGCCCACATTCAACTCGACCCCACTGTTACGTACGGATGCTGCATTGGTGAACGTGCTTAAGTAACCCGTATATTCTGGAATAGTAATACTCAACATCTGACCCGATGTTTCACGTGTATAAGCATCAATGTTGAAGAATAAACGATTGCTGAATAAGCTACCATCCAAACCTAAGTTCCAAGTAGCTGTTTCTTGCCATGTGATGTTATCATTCGTGATGCCCGCGTAGTTCGGGATAACCGCAGTTTGACCACCATAGGTAGGAACGGTGCCTGAACCTGGGTAAGACGCCTCACCTGCTAAGTAGGCATTGTAGCGGTCATAATCTGTAATACTTGACTCATCACCGGTGATACCCCAGCTACCTCTCAACTTCAACTCATTGATCCAACCCGCTTGTGAAGCGAATTCCTCATTCGAGATGATCCAGCCTAAAGCTAATGAAGGGAAATTACCCCATTTGTTATTCTTTCCGAAACGGGAAGATGCGTCCCTTCTCCAAACCGCATCTAACAAATAGCGATTGTCATAATCATAGTGAACAGCTGCTAAGTAAGAAAGCTTAGAGTAGGTAGAAAGGTCGGTATAACCTCCTAAACCTCCTGCTTTGATCCCCTTGATCACTTGAATATTATCATTTGGAATACCCGACCCTAGAAGGTACATACCATTGTTTGTACGGGTTTCAAACTCCTGGATTAAGTTCGCTGTAAAATTATGAACATCCCCTAAAGTCTTCGTCCATAGTAAGTTGTTGGTCAACAAATATTTTCTGTATTGCGTTGAAGTCGCTTTACCAGCAGCCAATCCATCACTGTTCATGTACGATGGCGAGAAGAAATCATTCTTGGCTGTCGAATAGTTGATGATGCTACGTGTACTCAGGCGAAAATCGTTCAAGAAACTATAGCGCAATTCTCCAACCCCTGTTAAATCAACGTTGATATTCTCATTGCGTTGATGTTCGTAAGGGTTCAATATTCCATCTAATGTTTCATCAGAGAGTCGGTACAAGGAAGAATACATATCGATTGGATTAATGCCGTAGACGTTTCTATAAGATCCCTCGCGGATGTATTCCGTTGTGCCTCTACCTTCTTTTCTATTCATGGTCGACACTTTGAAGTTTGTCAACAACTCTAAATTCTTCGTAAAGTTGAAATTCACATTACTGGTAAACGAGTAGCGTTTAAATCCAGTATTGATAACCACCCCTTTTTCATTATATAAACCACCGGAAATACGGTAGTTGATATTTTCTGTACCACCAGATACCGAAAGATCATAGTTTTGGATTCCTCCCGGACGGAAAAATAGCTCCTGATAATCCGTATTGCTGTTGAATGCAGGGTTTAAGCTATCCGTCAACATGATCGGTAAGTTACCTTGTTGTGCATAGGTACCATAGTGGTACAATAGCGCTAGCTTTTGATTCCGCTCAGCAACACCTAGCAGCGTATTTAGCTTCTCGGGCTTCGTGATGTAGCCTTGATAGACGTTCAAGCTAATTCTTGGCGTTCCAATACGACCGCGCTTAGTTTTAACAAGGATAACCCCATTATTTGCGCGCGCTCCGTATAGTGCTGCCGCCGATGCATCTTTCAATACGTCAACCGATTCGATATCATTCGGGTTCAAGCTCGACAAGAAGTTGGTTCCCGTTACGTTGTAAGCACGAACTTCATCATCAGCAATCGGCACCCCATCAATTACATAAAGCGGATTGCTCGTAATGTTTTCCGAATCAAACTGGCTACTCGAGCGTGGGATCGTTGAATTACCACGTATAACTAAGGAGGTCTTTACCCCAGGCATACCCGTGAAGTTCTGAACGTTTACCCCCGGAAGTTTACCTTGAAGCAAAACGTCAATACTCGCTGCAGGAAGGTTCTCGATATCCTTCGCCGTCACACTGGAAATAGAACCTGTAGTTTTTCTACGGTCAATCGTCGTATAACCCGTAACGATCGTTTCCTCTAAGACGTTGGAAGACTCCTCCATCGTTACATTAATTCTAGTGCGGTTCTCCACAGGAACTTCCTTGCGTTGATAACCCACTAGATCAAAAATAAGAACGTCGTTGCCAGCAACACTTACTTCAAAAGCACCGTTATTATCGGTAGCAACTAAAGATTTGTTACCTTTTTTCAGACGAACGGAAACGCCTGTTAAAGCACCGTTCTGATCTGATACAACACCCGTAACTTTAATTTGACCTATTGCAGCGAAACTGCAACATAAGACGAGCAAAAAGGCGACAAAAATCCCTTTAAACTCCAGAAAAGATCTGCGTAAATCTTGAATCATAAAAAGGCTTGTTAAATGTTAAGGTTTTGTTAATAATTATGAGGATAAAATTAAGCAGCCAACCAACACTTACAATAGGAAAAACGCTGTCAGAATATCGCTACGCGTTTCGCAAACGTTTGCGAAAAACTTTTTTAAGTAAAGCAATCGATTGCTCAATTTTCCTGAAATTGTAACAAAGTTGTTTTTATTGGTTAATAATTCATGAAAACTAACAGTGCATTCCTTAGAAAAATAAATTGCTATTGGGGATATAACATTAAATTAACCCAATACATTTTTACCCAACCTAATATTTGATGTATATTAGTAGCTTTTTCTAGCGTACAATATCCAGCATGCAGCAAGGAACTACTTCATTGCCATATCGTTTAGTTTATTCATTGGGAAGACATCCTTACCTGGGATTTCTCATAGAACCGCACATTGTTCATTTGAATCAAAATGGTTCCTATTCCCTATCGTATAAACGGGTATTCAGCAATACCGTCGATGAATTTGCAGCAGCGCTGGATGATCTAGACTATAAACTGATCAAACTACTAGATGAAATTGAACAAACCCATATCATCAAGCAGTTCCATAAAAAAGCAATCCGACCGGCAGATTACTTCAGCAAAATATTCGATCAAAACATTTACGATTATATCCGGCCCAAAATAGAGCAACGCATGCTCAGCTTCTTAAATCAGGTAGGCGATAAACCCTTATTCCTGATGAGCAAAGATGGTTATCCGGCAGAACAAGAATTACAGATAGCGCCAAAGACAACCTCCATTCTCTTCCATTTCCGCCGCAACGACAACGAAACGCGATATTTCCCAACCTTGAAATACGACGGACATCGTATGGAGTTTATGTATAAGGATGCCGAAGTCATCGTGAACCAGCAGGCCTGGCTACTTTTGGATAATACTTTGTATCATTTCGACGAAGAGCTGGAAGGGAAAAAGTTGACTCCTTTTCTGAATAAGCGATTTATATCTATTCCGCGCAACACCGAAAAGAAGTACTTTGAAACTTTTGTGACCGGGCTTATCGAAAAGCATCATGTCTACGCAGAAGGCTTGGACATTATCACCTATAAAGAAAATGCAAGCCCCGAATTGCGAATCATCTATAGCCCGGAGGGCGAAGCCCAACTGCAGCTCTATTTTCAATATGGCGACTATACCTTCCCAGCAGGAGGAAATCATGCCATCACCGTAAAATATGTCCATCAGCCTGAAACGGATAGCCATAAATTCTATCGAATTAAGCGCTCCACGGCATGGGAAGAAAAAAGAGAAGCCCTCTTAGAACAATTGGGACTACAGAAGGCTGATGCGCTCTTTAGCACTTTCAAACCCAAAGATATCGGGCTAGGTTTTAATCCATCAGCGATAGAATGGGTGAATGAGCATTTAGCAGAACTTGAACAAGAAGGTTTTCACATCACGCAAAGCCATAAGGAAAAGCGCTTCCTGATTGGCAAGACCAGCATCAGTATAGAAATTGCCGAAGAGAATGATTGGTTCGATGTCAAAGCCATCGTGCGCTTTGGACCCTATGAGATCCCATTTACCTCCCTTCGACAACATATCATCAATAAACAACAAGAGTTTGAGTTGCCAAACGGCGAGATTGCAATTATCCCGCAAGAGTGGTTCTCGCAATATGAACATTTGTTTCAATTTTCATCCAAGAAGGATGAAATCCGCCTTAACCGCGTACATATAGGTCTCATAAATGACGTCAGCGAACATACAGAGGTCACGATGCAACGAAAGCTGAACAAACTGGGCGAATTTGATGAGATAGCCGATATCGAAGCGCCTAAGAAATTCAAAGGTTCATTGCGCCCTTATCAAAAGGCTGGTTACAACTGGTTCCATTTCCTTCAAGAGTACCGATTCGGCGGACTCCTTGCCGACGATATGGGTTTAGGAAAGACTGTACAGACTCTTGCCCTTTTACAACATCAAAAGGAACTCCTCGGCCCTAACGATGCCAAGACCTCCTTATTGATTGTCCCAACCTCCCTAATTTTCAACTGGCAAAAGGAAGCTGAACGCTTTGTACCCAACTTGCGCGTACATCTGCATACTGGTGGCAGCCGCAGCAAAGACAACTTTGCTTTCAGCCATTTCGACCTCATCATCACCACCTACGGGATTGCCCGAATCGATGAGGAACTTCTTTCCGGATTCTTCTTCAACTATATTATCCTGGATGAAAGTCAGAACATCAAGAATCCGCGTTCTAAATCCTTCAGCTCGATAAAACAGCTCAAAAGCAAGCATAAGCTCGCCCTCAGCGGTACGCCTATTGAAAATAGCGTATTAGATATCTGGTCGCAAATGCACTTTGCCAATCCGGGTTTACTAGGCTCCTTCACCTATTTCCAGAAAGAGTTTGTGCAAGCGATAGAAAAGAAAAAGGATGAGGAAAAAGCGCGCCGGTTGCAAGCCATTATCAAGCCCTTCGTGCTCCGACGTACAAAATCGCAAGTAGCAACAGAACTTCCGCCAAAATCGGAACAGATATTCTATTGTAGCATGTCGGACGAGCAGCTGGAGTATTACGAACGCGTGAAATCGGAATACAGAAACGCATTGCTCGACGGAGCCTTCTCCGGAAAAGCATCGCAAATAGCCCTGCTTCAAGGACTGACGAAGCTTCGACAGCTTGCGAACCACCCTTCTATGATCGACCAAGGTTACGACGGCGGATCCGGTAAATTTGATGCCGCCATCGAACTCATGGAATCCATTATTAAAGAAGGAAACAAGGTCTTGATCTTCTCCCAGTTCGTAAAACACTTACAGCTATTCCGCGACCACTTCGATAAGGAAAAGATTCGCTATGCCTACCTTGACGGATCGACGTCAGACCGAAACGCTGCCGTTAAAGCATTTAAAGAAAATGAAGACATCCAGGTCTTCCTTATATCAATAAAAGCCGGCGGTGTCGGACTCAACCTCACCGAAGCCGATTACGTCTTTATCCTCGACCCCTGGTGGAACCCTGCCGTCGAACAACAAGCCATCGACCGTAGCCACCGCATCGGACAAGTGAAAAATGTATTTATCTATAAATTCATCAGCAAAGACAGCATCGAAGAAAAAATCCTCGCCCTCCAAGGTATGAAAAAATCGCTAGCAAGCTCCCTGATTACCACCGAAGAAAGCTTCGTAAAATCACTGAGCAAAGAAGATATTAGTGAGCTTTTTAGCTAGTTTTTTTAGATATAAGATATTAGACATTAGACATTAGATTTTAGAGCAGGGCGCCGATTAGGCGCCTTTCTTTTTGCGGTTAATCCAATGGTGGAGGGATGTTTTGTTTTGAACTTTTGGTTTAGTAAGGAAAGTTTGTTTTGAAGGAAGGATAGCGTTGTCTTGAACCAGGAAAAAAAGGATTTAAGGATGATCAGGATCTTGTATAGTGTTTGATGAGGGTATGGGCATCGTGCATTAAAAGAGACGTTTAGTGATACGTCTACTATTAAAAAAATACAACCCATCATTTTATATATCGCAAAACCCGATCCTGATCATCCTTGCATCCTTCCTTTCCTGGTTCAAAACAAAACGTCAATCCTTAAACCCATCATTTTATATATGGCAAAACCCGATCCTGATCATCCTTGCATCCTTCCTTTCCTGGTTCAAAACAAAATGTCAATCCTTAAAACACATCCCTTCATATGTCGCAATACCTGATCCTGCCAATCCTAAAATCCTTTCTTTCCTGGTTCAAAACAAAACGTCAATACTAAAATCCATCCCTTCATATGTCGCAATACCCGATCCTGCCAATCCTTGCATCCTTCCTTTCCTGGTTCAAAAAAAACGCTTTTTCATGCTTCCTTTCCTGGTTCAAAGACAAAGCAACCTTCTAAAAGCCTCCTTTTAGACACTCCCCTTCTAAAGCCCTTTCAAACCCAATGTAAAACCCTTTCTAACCCAATCCCGAGCGGGTATGAAAGGGTTATGAATTGGGTTAAGTAGGGGAATGACTTATCGTAGGTTTGTACCTGCATTGCCTCATAAAAAAAGCGCTAGAATTTCTCCTAGCGCTTCATTTATATTTTTAAACTTACCTTTTATAAAGCTGTTCTAAAGTTTTGTGCACTTTCTTTTACTTCTGGCATATTATTCTCCCAGTTGTATTCGTATTCTGCGGAGAACATACCTTTAAAGTTTTGGCGTTTTAATTCGGCTTGTACTTCCTTCAACCCTAATTTTCCGGTTCCCCAAGGCACATCATGTGCTTTTTTGTTGCCGAATTCATTCAGGTCTTTGAAGTGGAGGTGTACGATTCTGCCTTCTAGTTTCTTTAGGCAGTCGATCGGGTTCAAGCCCGAGCGCATCCAGTGGCCCACATCTGCTGTTGCTCCCATACGCTTGCTGCGGCCGTTTAAGGCTTTTAAGACAACGTCAGGGTTCCAGTATATGGATGGGGTTGGGTGATTATGGATGCCGACAAGGATATCGTATTTGTCTGCCAGATTAGAGACTACGTCAAGCATTTCTTCTTTTGGTTCACAGTTGATGACTTTGACGCCCATATCTTTAGCAAAGGCGAACACCTTATCCCACTCTTCTGCATCTTTGGCTCCTACGACACCATAAGCGTGCAATGTGATCTTTTTATCGTTAAGAAGTTTCTTCACTAGGTCCCTTCCTTCTTTGGAGAGTTCGTAGGTCATCTTCTCCGTGCTTCCCGCCCCGATTGTTTGTCCTGGGAAGGCCTCCACAAAACGTAGGCCGGCGCTATCGATTTTGTTCAATGCATCGGCAAAGGAGAACATCCGGAAGGTATAGGCTTGTGCACCTAATTTCCAGCCCAACTTTTCTTCCGGAAAAGACTGTTGTGTGTTGCCTTGTTGCGCTTTTCCATTGGTTGCGCAGGATGTTGCCAGCAACATAGCCGATGCAGCACATCCGAAGAGTAACTTCTTAAATAAATTCATTCGTATTCGTTTAGTTGATTGTTTATGCTTCAAAATGAGGCAATGCCGACGCTATGCGCGCAATCACTTCCTCTTTTCCTAAAAGCTCTGCAATCTTGAATACGTCGGGTCCAAACTTACCACCAACCAACATAATACGGAAAGGCATCATCAACTCGCCGATCTTCATTCCTGAATCTGCAATCTTTCCTTTAAAGAATGTCTCTAGACTTGCTGCTTCCCAAATGGGCTGTTCTGCAAAGTCTGTCGCGATTTGTTTGAAGAAGGCTGTTTTGTCAGTGTTCCATTTCGGTTTAACGGCATCAACGTCGTATTGTGCAGGCTTTTGGAAGAAGAAAGAGGCTTGCTCCCAAAAATCTTCAACGTAAGTTAGTCTTTCTTTAACTAAATCCAAGATAGAATTGATAAAATTATCGTCTATCCCGTCTGTATTTAGCTCATGCTTCGCCATGATCGCTTTCACCTGTGGCAGAAGTTCGCTATTATCGGTGATTTTTATCCATTCTTGATTGAACCACTTCGCCTTTTCGAAATCGAATTTCGCTCCGGCTTTGCTGATGCGCTCAACGGAGAACTTATTAATCAGCTCTTCCATCGTAAAGATCTCTTGCTCTGTTCCGTCGTTCCAGCCCAGCATCGCTAATAAATTGATGAAAGACTCCGGTAAGAAACCACGCTCACGGTAACCAACAGTCAGTTCACCAGTCTTCGGATCGGTCCAGTTCATCGCATACACAGGGAAGCCTAAGCGATCGCCATCACGCTTGCTCAGCTTACCTTTTCCGTCAGGTTTCAGGATAAGCGGCATGTGCGCCCATTGCGGCATCTCATTCTTCCAGCCCAAATACTCCCATAATAATAAGTGTACCGGTGCAGAAGGCAACCATTCTTCACCACGGAAGACATGGGATATTTCCATGGCTTTATCGTCCACGACAACCGCCAAATGATATGTTGGCATGCCGTCAGCTTTCAAAAGCACTTTATCGTCGACTAATTTTGTTTCAAAACTTACACGCCCACGTATCATGTCATCAAAAGAAACGACTTCATCTTCCGGCATTTTGATACGGATCGTATGCGGTGTTCCTGCTGCTAATAAGCGTTGTGTTTCCTCTTCGCCTAAGCTTAAAGAGTTTCGAAGATCCATGCGGTTATCATGCGCATAGCGGAAGTTTGGTTGCAGCTTACGCTGCTCGTCTAATTCTTCTGCTGTATCAAAAGCATAATATGCATTTCCATTCTTTACTAATTCTTCCGCAAATTGACGGTAAGAAGGCTTGCGCTCACTTTGACGGTAAGGCCCGAAAGCTCCCTCATTCCAAGGGCTTTCATCTGGTGTTAATCCGCACCATGTTAAACATTCTTTGATATATTCTTCAGCACCTGGTACAAAACGCGTCTGATCGGTATCCTCGATTCGAAGGATAAAATCGCCGTTATGATGTTTTGCAAAAAGGTAGTTGAACAATGCGGTTCTGACGCCGCCTAAATGTAACCCGCCTGTAGGACTTGGCGCGAAACGAACCCTTACTTTGTTTTGTGAACTCATAACCGCAAAATTAAGCATTTCTTTATTTTGTTTGTTGAAGCTATTGGAAAATCATTAATTTGCTGACAATAATTGGGTCTATGAAGCAACATCCGTATCGATATAACAAGCAACAATGGAAGTTTTTATTGTTTTTATTTGCTGCCTTGATTGCTACGGCCTCACTTTTATATAGCAATTACCTGGTTAAAAATCTTTCAAAATCCGAACGTACCAAGGCGGAGGTCTGGGCGATGTCTACCAAGAGCATTGTGACGATGCCGGATGTGAACGATGAGTTTATCAGTTTTATTTCCGCCGTGCGCGATAGTTTGAGCTTGCCCGCAATTATTACGGACGAGAATGAAACGATTGTTGCCTGGCGCGATTTAGACAGCACCAAGACCGACAACAGTGCAGACCCAGACTCGACCAAGCAGTATGATCCGGATTATTTCCAAAAGCAGCTGAACAAAATGAAGAAGGCCCATCCGCCGATTCATATTTCTTTGGATAGCGGGCAGGAATGGCGCGTGTACTACCGTGACTCGGATGCCTTAGCACAATTACGTATATTCCCCTATTTGCAACTTTCGCTGATTGCTATCTTTTTAATTATTGCCTATACGGTCTTCAATTCCATTCGAGACTCGGAGCAGAACCTGGTTTGGGTGGGGATGGCCAAGGAGGCTGCTCATCAATTAGGGACACCTATTTCATCGATGATGGGTTGGCTAGAGCTTGCTCGTGTTACGTATGATGCCGAAGACGACAGCGTATTCAATGAGATGGAACGTGACATCAAACGTTTGGAAATTGTTGCTGATCGTTTTTCAAAAATTGGTTCTACACCTTCACTCTCCAACCATGCGGTTTACCCGGTCGTGGAAGAGTATGTGAATTATTTTAAAGTTAGAACGAGTCAGCGTATTACATTCGAGCTTGAAGGCGACCAGCAGGTGGAGGCAAAATTGAATGTGCAAGTATTCGATTGGATCATCGAAAACCTGCTAAAAAATGCGGTGAATGCTATCGAAGCTGAAGGTAAGATTAGCATTAACATTTCTGAAAACATTGCAAAAGAAGAAATTTTTATAGACATTAGCGACACCGGAAAAGGTATCCCTAGGGCAAATTGGGAGACTATTTTTCAACCAGGATATACGACCCGCAAACGAGGCTGGGGCTTAGGGCTAAGTTTGACGAAACGTATGGTCTACTACCATCAGGGACAAATTTTTGTTAAAGAATCCGAAATAGGAAAAGGAACCACATTTAGAATTATCTTAAAAAGTAATTTACGCTATGAACCAACTCAAATCTGATGAATACCCAGCGATATTCAGTGACTATATAGAAACCGTAACTGGGGACGTTATGGAGGAGCTGAGGAGCCAAATCGAGACATTTCCCGAATTTATTGCGAGCATTCCAGAGAGTATGGGGTCCTATGCATATGCCGAGGATAAATGGACAATCAAAGAGGTGTTATGCCATATCTTGGATTGCGAACGGGTGATGGCCTATCGAGCACTACGCTTCGGGCGAAATGATATGACTGCATTAGCAGCTTTTGAACAAGACGAATTTGTATCTAACGGACGCCATAACGAGCGCAAGTTAGCTGATATTGCAGAAGAATTTATTCACTTAAGGAAGGCAAATCTATACTTATTTAATGCCTTTGATGAAAACGAACTTGCCCGAAAAGGTATGGCATCCGATCGATTGATCAGTGTTAGAGCACTATTATATGTTATCGCGGGCCACCTTAACCATCATGTTATCATCCTGAAAGCTCGCTATTTGAAGAATCAAAACTTAAGTAACGATGTGGTTTAGAGAATATTCTTTGGAGGAAATCAACTCCTATTTCGCCATCAATATGACAGGTTTTCTCGATATCAAAGCAACTTCTATTACAGAAGACGCCTTAGTTGCTGAGATGCCCGTTACAGAAAAGGTAAAACAGCCATTCGGCATTTTACATGGCGGTGCTTCTGTTGTTCTTGCGGAATCTGTGGGGAGTATTGCTTCGGCGTTGATTATCGACATGGACAAGTATGCGGCCGTTGGATTAGATATCAATGCCAACCACCTTCGTCCTGTAACTAAAGGCAAGGTTTTCGCAACGTGCAAGCCCCTTCATATTGGAAAAACGACGCATGTATGGGATATTCGCATTGCCGACGAACGCGGAAAACCAGTGTGTATTTCCCGGTTGACGATGGCGATCATCAAGAAGCCTTAAAAAGTTTCAGAAAAATATACAATTCATAAAACAATCATCTTAAATGTTTGTTCAACCATAAATACTACCATTTTTTGGTTTTATGATACGGTTTAGGTTTTTAGAGAGACGTCGCCCATTCGATGTCTCTCTACCTTTTATAAACCCTCGATTAACAGCAATTAACGTAAAAAACATTACCTGATATAAATAGGGAATCATCAACAATTTGTTACAAATGCAATCGATTGTCTAATAAATTACGTTTTAAAATATGGATTTATTTTATTAGCCTTGTGACTATCAAAAAATTCATAATCGATTAAATCAATTTTATGACCACTCAGAATAATCAATCAACCGTCGGACCAATGATTATCATTGGTGCCCTGTTCTTTATTTTTGGATTCGCAACTTGGCTAAATTCCCTACTAATTCCTTACTTAAGAATTGCTTGTGAGTTGACTGAAGTACAATCGTACTTTGTGACTTTCGCATTCTACATTGCATATTTAGTGATGGCGCCGGTTTCGACATGGGTATTGAATAGATTCGGATTTAAAAATGGTATGGCGATATCGCTTGGTATCATGGCAGTAGGTGCCCTATTATTTATACCTGCAGCTTACTCGCGTACGTATTTATTATTCCTGACCGGTTTATTTGTCATGGGTGGTGGTTTAGCGATCTTACAAACAGCTTCAAATCCCTATATCACTATTTTAGGACCTGTAGAAACTGCTGCAAAACGTATCAGTATCATGGGTATCTGTAATAAATTTGCTGGTGCTCTTGCTCCGATTATCCTAGGTTACTTTTTGAACCTAAGTGAGGCAGATAAAGTACAACAATCTTTAGCTACGATGGGTCCCGAAGAATCGGCTCAGGCTTTGGATAAGATCGCCTTGCAAGTGGTTAACCCTTATATCGGTATCGTTGTAGTGTTGATCATCTTAGCAGTTTGGATTTCGCGCGCTAACCTTCCTGAAGTAAAAGGCGACGAAGAAGAAGATGCAACACATCACAATGTCTCTGAAGGCAAGCAAAGTATTTTTGACTTCCCACATGTGATCTTAGGATTCATCTGTTTATTCTTATACGTAGGTGTTGAAGTATTGGCAGGTGATACCATTATTGCTTACGGAACTTACTTAGGAATTCCATTGGATACAGCTAAATTCTTTACCTCATTCACGATGGTTTCTATGGTTATTGGTTATATCGTTGGTATCGTTGCGATTCCAAAATACCTTTCTCAAGAGACCGCTTTAAAATTATGTGCTATTCTAGGTGCGATTTTAACGGTAGGTATTGTTTTCACTGATGGTATGGTTTCCCTAACCTTAGTAGGTTTATTAGGTTTAGCCAACTCATTAGTATGGCCTGCGATTTGGCCATTAGCATTAAAAGGAGTTGGTAAATTTACGAGCGCGGCATCAGGTATTTTAGTAATGGGTATTGCCGGTGGTGCTGTTATTCCATTAATATACGGTCAAATTGCACACTCTGTAGGCTCACACCAAGCGTATTGGATCGCATTGCCATGTTATCTGTATATTTTTTATTACGCAGTAGCGGGTCATAAAGTTCGAAAATAAGACGTTTAAACATATTGTTAACGGAGATAGGTTACTATCTCCGTTTGTTTTTTAATCTAGGCTTCGTATATTCGAGAATTCAAGTTTTGAGAATATGAAAAAAATTGCATTAACACTCCTGCTAGCTTCAGGACTAATCTTCAGCGCACAACAAGCTGATGCGCAGATTAAATTACCTCCTGCGAGTAGTACACAATTTATACTTCAAGATTTAGGGATCAGTCAAGTTAGCGTAGTCTACCAGCGTCCGAACATGAAGGGTAGAACTATTTTCGGTGATCTTGTTCCATACAATCAAATTTGGCGTACAGGCGCAAACAACGCGACGAACATTACGTTTCAAAGTGATGTAAAAATCGAAGGACAAAATTTAGAGGCAGGCACATATGCATTGTTCACCATTCCTGGAAAAGAGGAATGGACCATTATTTTCAACAAGAACGCGAAACAGTGGGGTGCTTATACTTATGATAAAGCAGATGATGTTTTGCGCGTTAAAGTAAAACCTCGCGCATTAACTAACCCAATCGAAACATTTACCATTGCTTTTGAAGAGGTAAACGATCAGAATCTAAAAGCTTGCTTACTTTGGGAGAAAACGAAAGTTTCTTTCTTGATCGAGGTGGATCAGAAAGCTGAGATTTTAGCAAGTATTGATGAAGCGATGCAAGGTGAGAAAAAGCCTTATTTCCAAGCAGCTCAATATTACTATACCCACGGCCTAGATATCAAGAAAGCGGCAGAATGGATGGTTGAAGCTGACAAAGGCAATACTAAAGCTGCTCATATCAAATATTGGAAATCCTTAATTTTGGCGAAAGCTGGCGACAAAAAAGGTGCGATAAAAGCTGCTGAAGAGGGATTGAAGATGGCGAAATCCCAGAACAACGGTGAGTATGTAAAATTGAATACGCAAGCATTAGAAGCTGCTAAGAAATAGTAGTTCTTAGCGAGCATATGAAAAGCGCCTTTGGGATTCCAAGGGCGCTTTTCTGTTATGTTAATTCTTCAATGCCTGAAATAATATTTCAACAGGATGGAGCGCGGTTTCGGATGTTCCATCTTTTATTTGATGGCGGCAACTTGCACCCGGTGCGGCGATGATCGTTTCTTTTGATTTCGCGCGGACCGTAGGAAATAACACGAGCTCTCCGATCTGCATAGACATCTCGTAATGCTCTTTCTCATATCCAAAGGAACCAGCCATACCGCAGCATCCGGAAGGTATATTTTTAACTTTGTAGTTTGCGGGAATCGCTAAAATCTGGTTTACTGTTGCCAACAATCCCCACGCTTTCTGTTGACAGTGGCCATGTAATAAGATTTCCTTCTCTTCTGCTGTGAACTGCGACGAGGAGATATTTCCTGCTTGGAATTCCTCCCATATAAACTCTTCTATGGTCAATGCGAATGGCGCAATTCTCTCGGCTGCTTCCACGAGGTGCTCATCCACAAGATCGACGTATTCATCCCGGAAGGTCAGTATTGTCGATGGCTCTACAGCCACCATTTTGGTATTGGAATTTAATCGGTCGGCAAAAATAGCAACATTTCTATTCGCCAGTTTTTTTGCTTCGCGAAGAAGCCCTTTAGACAAAAGCGCGCGTCCGGAGAATGCGTGTGGCACCATGAGTACCTGGTACCCCAATTTTTCCAGAAATATCACGGCTTTCTTTCCTAAATCAACTTCATTGAAATTGGTAAACTCATCGCAGAAAAAATAAACTGACTTGATCGGCTGTTTGCCGGCAATATAATCTTTATCTTGTTGGGTGTACCATTTTCTTAGGGTCTTATTAGCAATCCTGGGAATATGGCGTTGTTGTGCAAAGCCCAAAATACGCTTCACAATCCCTCCAGTCAGTTTATTCCCGACCACAGCATTGTATAAGCCGGCGACAGGTTGCATTAGCTGTGTAAGGGTATCCACGTGGCCAATCATCCTAGAGCGCATCGGAACTCCATTTGCGTCGTAATAGCCCTGTAGGAATTCGGCTTTGAGTTTAGCCATATCGACACTGGAAGGACATTCGGATTTACAGGCTTTGCAGCTTAAACAAAGATCCATAATCTCTTTGATTTCTTCATGATCAAAGGGATTCTCTTTGCTCGAATGTGTAATCATTTCGCGCAGGATGTTTGCTCGGGCTCGGGTTGTATCTTTCTCGTTCTTGCTCGCCATATACGAGGGACACATGGTTCCTCCCGACAAATGGGATTTTCGACAGTCTCCAGATCCGTTACACTGCTCTACATGTTGAATGTAAGTTTGATTCGGATAGCGGAACACCGTCTTTATCGCACGATTCTGCTGTCCCGGTTCATAGCGCAAGAAGCTATTCATGGATGGCGTATCGACGATCTTTCCCGGGTTAAATATACCCCTAGGATCCCAAGTCTGCTTAATTTCTTTTAATAACTGATAGTTATGGTCGCCAATCATTAATGGGATAAACTCGCCTCTTAAGCGGCCATCACCATGCTCGCCACTGAGCGATCCATTGTATTTCTTTACGAGATGAGCGATTTCCAATGCTATTTCCCGAAAGAGCTGATTGCCCGCCTCGGTCTTTAGATTGATGATGGGACGTAGGTGTAGTTCGCCAGTCGCCGCATGTGCATAATGCACCGCATAGAGGTTATACTTTTCCAGAATCTGGTTGAAGTCTGCTATATAGGCTGGTAAATCTTCTACCGCGACAGCCGTATCTTCGATTACCGCCACTGGTTTATCATCGCCCGGAACATTGCTCAGTAGGCCTAGCCCTGCCTTCCGTAAATCCCACACCAACTTCTTGTCGGCTCCTAGAACCAGTGGAAAATGGTAGCCTAATCCATGTGCTCTCATTTCGGCTTCTACAGCCTCCACTTTGCGGAATATTTCGTCCTGATCTTTGCCATCATATTCGACAATCAAGACGGCAGCAGGTTCGCCTTCCACAAAGAAACGGTTCTTTGATTGTTCTAAATTATCTTTTGTACGCTCAAGGATATAACTATCCATCAACTCACTTACGAGCGGCTTGTGCTTCAGCGCAATGAGGTTAGCATGCAGGGCATCTTGGAGGCTTGCAAAGTGCACACAGAGCAGACCGGTAGGATTTGTATTTAAAGGGCCTACATGCAGCTTTATCTCGGTGATGAAGGCAAGTGTACCCTCCGAGCCACAAATGAGTTTACAGAAGTTAAAAGGCTCCTTTCCTGCGGTAAATGGATCCGTCTCCAATAACATATCGACAGCATAGCCGGTGTTGCGGCGCATGATAGCGGCCTTTGGAAAGTTCGCCCTGATTTCCTGTTGATTCGAATAATTGCTCAACATGGTTCGGATATGCTTGTAGATTTTACCCTCCAGGCTGTCCAAACTACATTTTTCATTAAATTCTTCGAAGGACAAAGCTTTGAACTCGACTTCTGATCCATCGCTAAGCAAAGCTTTTATTTCTATAGTATGCTCGCGGGCACTGCCATAGATTAGCGAATTGGATCCGCAAGAGTTATTGCCGACCATACCGCCGATCATCGCTCGGTTGGCAGTCGACGTTTCGGGTCCGAAGTATAATTGATGCGGCCTGAGGAACATGTTCAACTCATCACGAATCACTCCCGGTTGTACCCTTACCCAATTTTCTTCTGTATTTACCTCTAAAATGGAGGTGAAGTACTTGGATACATCGACCACAATTCCGGATCCTACAACCTGTCCTGCGAGGGACGTTCCGGCCGTACGTGGAATTAAAGATACTTGATGTTTATTTGCGAATTGAATGAGCAAGGCTATATCCTGCTTATCTCTTGGATAAGCGACTGCCAAAGGAATTTCGCGATAAGCAGATGCATCTGTTGCATATAACAGACGCATTTTCTCATCCGAATAAATTTCACCGCCTAATTGAGGTGCAAGCAGAGCCAACTCCTCTTCTATCATCTTCTAACCTTTTATTTGAGTTGTATATGTACTTTCAAAAATCTTATCAGCGTTGTTGGTTTCAAAACCGTCACGACGATGCTTTGCTTCAATCTGTTCTTTTGGAATATCTTTGAATTCTGGCAGAACGGAACGCTCAGCGAATTCTACATAGCTGCCTGCAATTTGTATGGTCTTTCCATCGGCAAAAGTAGCATCATAAAGGGCTGAAACCGTACTGCTCTGACGAAGTAATCCGTCTTCGCTGGTCTTTATCTTTCCGCCGGAAGTATTCAGCTTAACACCAATGCTTTCTAAGAAGGCGTTGAATTCTTCTAAGGTATTATAACCATCTTTCAACTCGTGAATACTGATGGTGTAGTGGTTGAGGTAATATCGATTGTAGATTACCCATGCCGCATATTCGCTTTCTGCTAAAAGTGTCTGATACTCTTCGGAAGTCGGCAAATCCCATAATGGTTTCTGCAGGAATGCTGCCGCCTCTTCGCCGTTAGAAAGATCTAAAAGATCTACAGGATCGGAGGTAATATTTTTAGTATATTTTATAATGATATCCTGAACCGGCTGGCTCAGTTCGGAAACTCTTAATTCTGAAACAAATATTCTGGGGTATTCCGGAGAAGGTGGAGCAAACCAGTAAGCATCTAGTTTCTTGCCTTCGAAATAGAAATAGTCTTTCTTCTGATAGCCAAAAGAAAGAAAGATCTTCTCGAAGGATTTAATGCCAAGATTAGGGACGCCTAAAGTACGGAAGGCGATATGGTCATTTACGATATCATCTTGCGATTGTACAACTTCGCGCTCTAATAGTGCTTTGGTAATTTTATCTACATCAGCGACATTTTCACGGTAGTGCTCGAATAAATCGTTTAACACAATGTCGATGGGCTTCTTTTCCTCGAAATGCATAACAATAAAATTTAGATTTATATAATGAATAAAGTTATCGAAAAATCGATAAATAACAACAATTATTCAATAAATAATGGTCGTTAGTAAATTTTATTCAGCAAATTAGAGTTCTTCCGCAAGAATCTTCTCTAACTCCTGTGCAGTTAGATTCATATTTATGTTGCCATCTTTTGCAAAGGAGATCTCGCCTGTTTCCTCTGAAACAATGACTGCGAAAGCTTCCGAAACTTCCGTCACGCCGATTGCGGCACGATGTCTAAGTCCGAACTGCGGAGGAAGATCATCAGAGTCCGACAGCGGCAATACCGAACTAGCGGTCATGATTCGATTATCGACAATGATGACAGCCCCATCGTGTAAGGGGGAGTTTTTAAAGAATATGCTCTCCAGGAGGCGCTTCGAAACGGGCGCATCGATAATAGTACCACTCGTTTGATAGTATTCCTCATCAAAATAACGTGAGAAAACCAGCAATGCACCTGTTTTAGATTTTGACATGTTCTGGCAGGCTTCGACGATCGGTTTTATAAATTCGGTATTATCTGCGTGTGTAGCCTTTTTTGTTCCAAATACGGACCAAAAGAACTTCTTACGGCGCAAGGATATATTCTTTCCGATGTGTAGGAGGAAACGTCGTATCTCTTGTTGGAATACGACAATCAGTGCAATGGATCCTACAGATATAAATCCGCCGAATATCTCCGTCAGCAAGCGCATCTCCATCTGCTTCACAACAAGATAGATACCATAAAAAAGCCCTACTCCGATTAGAATATTAACGGCGATAGTTCCTTTGATTAAGCTATACACATAGTAAATAATGATAGCTACCAGAATGATATCGATAAAGTCAAGCAGGCGAAAGCCGCTTAAGAGATTGAAATCCAGTCCATCCATATAGCATGCAATTTAAAAAATTTTATCCATTGACGCAGGTATAATAATTCATAAATTGACCGAACATCCCTGCTTAAAAATGTAAATTTGTAAAAAGACGATCAGTATGACTAAACTATCCGTAAATATTAACAAAATAGCGACATTACGTAATTCGAGAGGCGGCAATGTTCCGAATGTGTTAGCTGCCGCACTCGCTTGCGAACGCTTCGGAGCCGAAGGAATTACCGTTCATCCGAGACCCGACGAGCGCCATATCCGTTATCAGGATGTGTATGATTTGAAGGCTAATATTCAGACAGAGTTCAATATCGAAGGTAACTGTCAGGAACAAAAGTTTATTGACCTGGTGCTGGCGAATACGCCTACGCAGGTAACCTTAGTGCCGGATGCATTAGGTCAGATTACATCAAATCACGGATGGGATACCCTTAAGTACAAAGACTACCTTTCGGATATGGTGAAGCTCTTTAAAGATAAGGGAATTCGTGTATCTATTTTTGTGGATCCAATTGAGGAAATGGTGGAAGCTGCCGCAGAAACAGGCACCGACCGTATCGAGCTTTATACCGAAGCTTTTGCTGCCGAATATGGGTTCAATAAGGAAGAGGCTATCGCTCCTTATTTTAAAGCAGCGCTGAAGGCACGCGAAGTAGGACTAGGATTAAATGCCGGTCATGACTTGGACTTAAATAACCTTCAGTATTTCAATCAGCATATTCCGGAGTTATTAGAAGTAAGTATCGGACATGCATTAATTGCCGATGCTCTTTATCTAGGTTTGGAAGAAACGATCAAGCGCTATTTGGCGGCATTGAAATAGAGATAATAACATAAAAAAGAGGGCGCTATT
>NZ_DKLH01000073.1:340-7139 GCF_002455685.1 Sphingobacterium sp. UBA6645 | reverse complement strand
AATAGCGCCCTCTTTTTTATGCTTTGGTATTATTCAATACCTTTAAAAATTCTATTCCATCTGACTTTGGATAAGAATGTTCCGTCTTTATCCCAGCTCATCCATGTAAATAATGCTTTACCTACGATGTGATCTTCTGGCACAAATCCCCATCCTCTAGAATCTAACGAGTTATGCCTGTTATCTCCCATCATCCAAAAGTAATTCATCTTAAAGGTATAAGAATCGGCTTTCACGTTGTTGATATAATATCCATCGCCACGTTGTTCGAAGGTGTTGCCCTCGTGAATCTGAATTGCTTTTTCATATAAAGGAACAGTCAAACTATCCAGCTTTACAGTCCATCCTTTCGCAGGAACGTGAATAGGTCCGAAGTTATCATAATTCCAAACGACACCGCCTTTATAATGCGGAAAGGCAGAAGCGCCGGGACTAGCATCCTGAGGCTCGAAGATTTGCTCTCTAAAGCTTTTCACGCTTTCCCAAGACTTCACTTGATCAGCCTCTTCTTTCGTCATGTGCAGTACGTAAAATCCCATCCTTGGCTCTGTATTTACTTGATCGACTTCAATACGCATATCTAAAAGGCGTTGCATATTTAAGCCGTTCGGCTCAGTTTCTACAATATAATTCGTTTGAAAGTCGGGATCAGTAAATGCAGGCTCACCATTGACAAAAAGTCTTGCGCGCTCCATAGAGACTACATCGCCCGGCAGACCAACACAGCGTTTGATATAATTCTCACGCTTGTCGATCGGTCTTTCAATTTCCTCAGGGAAGTTGAATACCACAACATCATAACGTTTGATGTCTTGGAAACCCGGAAGACGTTTATAAGGCACTTTAATAAGTTCTGAATATGCTTTACCACCAGTAACCGGCATCGTATGATGTGCAAATGGAAAAGCCAAAGGTGTCATTGGGACGCGAGGTCCGTAATTTAATTTACTAACGAACAAGAAATCGCCCACTAGTAAACTACGTTCCATGGAGCCTGTCGGAATCATATAGGCTTCAATTAAAAAGCCGCGAATCAAAGAAGCTGCTACCGTCGCGAATATGATGGCATCAGCCCACTCACGTCCGGTTGATTTCTTATATGGATATTTTTCTTTGAACTCGTCGCTTGTAGATAGACCTAAATACTTGACGTTAGGATCTTTTCCCCACATCGGAAGTACGATAAAAGGAACTAACACTGCCGCGGCATTTTCCCAAAAGCGACGCTTTCCGAATGCCTTAATGAAGTTCAAGTATAGATCGTAGAAGATGAAGATATTGACTATCGGGACGAATAACCATATCACCCACCAGGTCGGACGACCCACGAGCTGCGCCATTACGTATTGACCATAAATCGGCACTACGGCTTCCCAACCTTGTTTTCCAGCTTTTCTATATAACAACCAAAGCCCATAAAGTGCTCCGATTGTTGCTATGGCAAAAATGATATACCACATATATTTCTAATTATTAAAATCAAACATTTCAGTTACCTGAAAAAACCCCTTCTTTCCTAAAAGCCATTCGGCTGCAATAACCGCGCCCAATGCAAAGCCTTCGCGGCTATGTGCTGTATGCTTAAATTCTATCTGATCAACCTCTGAGCTGTATAAAACCGTATGTGTTCCGGGAACTTCCTCAATACGCAAGCTCTCAATCAACAGTTCATCTGGCTTCGGAATAACCTCTTCTCCTGAGCCTTCAACCGAATTTACCCAATTCTTCTTAGTATCAGTATTCTCTAAGATTCCCTCGGCGATAGTAATTGCCGTTCCACTTGGAGCGTCCAGTTTATGGATATGGTGTATCTCCTCCACCTGAACATCATATTGCTTATAAGGATTGATCGCCTTCGCAAGCATCTTGTTAATATGAAAGAATATATTAACGCCTATGCTAAAGTTGGAGCCGTACAATAAAGCCTGATCAGCTTCAATACAAGTTTCACGAACTTCATCTAAATGGTCATACCAACCGGTAGTTCCTACAACCAAGGGTAAATTGGCCTCAAAACAAAGACTGATATTCTCTAATGCTGCATGCGGAGTGCTGAAATCGATTGCTAGATCCGCATCTTGCAGGTCTTCGATTTCAATGCTGTCTCTATTTCTTTCATCGACGATAAGAACAACTTCATGACCGCGTTTCATTGCAAAGCGCTCAATCAACTGTCCCATTTTGCCGTATCCCAATAAAACAATTTTCATATGTGGTTAATTGGTTAATTTGTTATTTGATGGTAAATGTCATTTTCATTCCCGGTGTCAGCAAGCTTCTTCCGTTCATTGGCCCCATTCCCATACCAGGCATGGAAGCGTATGTTGGCAAGAAGGTCGGAGATATCTTTAAGCTCAAGTCATTGCTTACATTCCATCTATTCTTTAACATCGAATCAACGTAAGCTTCAACAATATTAAGACCATACCACCCAACCGTCACTAAGATGGTTAAATCACGGTTCCTTCGCGTATAATCTTTCTGCTTGATTAATCCTGCCTCATCCCATCGTCCGAGCGGAGTATCAGTTCCGGTTCCGAACTCTTGTCTATATTTTAATTCTGCAAGAAACTCCTTATAATACCACTGCCAGTAATCGAATACGACATAGGAGGTTACAAAGCCTCCGTAGATTATAGGGACTTTGATCCACCATAACCCCTTATTTGTATATTGACCCCAACCAGGAAGAATCATCGAACGTTTCCATGCAACGCGGGATAAGTGTTCAATCTCTAACCTAGCAGAGTCTTTTTTGATATTCTTGTAGTAGTACTTTGCTCTTTCCTTCTCTGCTTTTTCACGAGCCTTCCGCTCAGCACGAGACTCCTTTTTGGTCGTATCTTGTGCTTCCTTGATCTTTGCGGAGTCTTGGATGGCTTTCATATCCACCGAATCCCGAAGTTTCACTGTTTTATTCGTTTCAGGAATGGTGTCCTTTACTTGCGCAATGCTAAGAGTAAAGAAAAATAGAAAAGCAAGTAGCAATGTAAATCTCATTACCAATCTAGTAATTCTAAAATTCGGCTTAAATCATCTTCAGAAGAAAAAGGGATGACAATTGAGCCTTTTCCTTTGGTAGCTTTTAGATCCAGTTTCACACGGGTGGCGAATTTAGACGCTAAATCATCTTCAATTTTTTGGTATTGAAAGTCTAGTTGATCTGTCTTCTTCGGCTTGCGTCGTCTTTTCTCATCAGCCTGCTGGATTTCACGAACTAACTGCTCTGTTTTACGAACAGAAAGCCCTTTTTCCAGGATCTCTTGGAACACAAATAATTGCTTGTCAACTTCCCCGACATTGATTAAAGCCCGAGCATGTCCCATTGATAAATCGCCATCGCGAATAGAGGCTTGAATTACCGGCGGCAATTTTAAGAGGCGAAGATAGTTGGTTACTGTAGATCTGTTCTTAGAAACACGATCGCCAAGCTCTTCTTGTTTTAAACTACACTCTTCGATCATACGTTGGAAACTCAACGCAATCTCGATTGCATTTAAATTTTCACGCTGAATGTTCTCAATCAACGCCATTTCCAACATCTGCTGGTCATTGGCGGTACGAACATATGCAGGGATCTCGGTGATACCTGCCATTTTCGAAGCTCTTAACCTACGCTCACCAGAGATAAGTTGATACTCGTTTTTCCCTACTTGGCGAACGGTAATAGGCTGAATTAAGCCCTGAACTTCGATTGACTCTGAAAGCTCACGTAATGCTTGCTCATCAAAATCAGTTCGCGGTTGAAAAGGATTTATTGCGATTTGGGCTATTTGAATAAAATTGATACTGCCCGCAGGAGCGCTTGGTGTTTTAGGAGCAGATGTATTATTTCCTGAAGTATTTCCGACTCCAATATTTTCTTGCTGTAATAAAGCACCTAATCCCTTACCCAAACCCGTTTTACGCTGTTGTGCTGCCATACTATACTGTTACTGTTTGCGTATTTTCTTTTAACAATCCGTTCTTCTCTAAAATCTCACGTGCTAGATTCAGGTAGTTGATAGCTCCTTTACATGAGGCATCGTGCATAATCACGGATATACCGAAGCTTGGCGCTTCGCTCAGACGCGTATTGCGTTGGATAATTGTATCAAATACTAAGTCGTGGAAATGTGTTCTCACTTCTTCTACCACCTGATTTGATAATCTTAAACGAACGTCATACATCGTCAATAATATACCTTCGATTTCTAACGCGGTATTCAATCTATTTTGTACAATTTTGATTGTATTTAATAATTTCCCTAAACCTTCTAATGCGAAGTATTCACATTGAACCGGGATAATTACCGAATTTGAAGCTGTTAATGCATTAATTGTAATAAGCCCTAAGGATGGTGAACAATCGATGATGATAAAGTCATAGTCATCTTTCACCTCATCCAAGATACGCTTCATTTTAAACTCGCGCTCTTCTAAATTGATCATTTCAATCTCGGCACCTACCAAGTCTATGTGAGCTGGTAATAAATCTAAATTTGGAGTATCTGTATGTTGAATAGCCTCTCTAGGGTCTAAATCATTAACCAAACATTCGTAAATACTAGCTTTAATTGCACGAGGATCGAAACCAATACCAGAAGTAGAATTCGCTTGTGGATCTGCATCAACTAGAAGTGTTTTATATTCTAAAACGGATAAGCTCGCTGCAAGATTGATAGAGGTAGTGGTTTTCCCGACTCCTCCTTTTTGATTGGCTATGGCAATAATTTTTCCCATGATGATTCCTCAGATTTTGAAACTTCGTCTACTGTGCCGTTGCAAGTTTCAATCTGCAAATTAACATACCTTTGTGATATAAGACACTTAAATGATGTTAAATTTCTTAATTTTGAAGCTATTCTCATGCACAGTATACTCAGGATGCTAAGATACAAAAAATTGAATTAGGTATCGACAACCATCTAACATGCTTTTTATAAGTAACATATAAACAATGAATTTAATTATCTCTGGTACAAACCGCAAACGTTCTAACTCCTTAAGAGTCGCAAAATTCTATCAACAAGAGCTTGAGCGACGTGGTGAAGAGTTCGAAATCCTGTCGTTAGAAGACCTCCCAGATAATCTTTCTGTAACAGATCTCTATGGCCAACGCAGCGAAGAATTCGCTTCGATTCAGGAAAAAGTCTCTGCAGCACGTAAATTCATTTTCATTATCCCCGAATACAACGGAAGCTATCCAGGTATATTAAAACTATTCGTGGATGCCTGTTCATTTCCAAGTTCATTTTATCATAAAAAAGCAGTACTTGTAGGGCTCTCCACCGGAAAATACGGCAATATTCGAGGTGTAGACCATTTTACAGGGGTATGCAACTACTTAAGAATGCATGTGCTTCCTTTGAAAATACATATTCCCCTAGTTCAAAACGAGTTGAATGAAGAGGGAAACATTAATGATCCCCTCACGTTAAAATTCATTGATGAACAGATGGAAGAAATAGCCAAGTTCTAAATCAATTCTAATACGTCTTTCTATTGTTGATGTAATTGCCTATTTTAGAATTCGCAGTATCACATCAACAATTCCTATGTACAAACTTTTAAGCATACCCGCACTATTATTGGTTATTTCCGCTTGCACGAATCCCAAAAATGAAGAGCACATATTCAACGGTAAAAACTTAGACGGCTTCCATATTTACAATCAAGCAAAAACAAACTCCAAATGGAAGGTCAGTGATGGCACTATCCTATGCGACCCAAAATCTGAGGGTATCTTTGGGGACCTTGTGACCGATCAAGAATTTGAAAATTTCGAACTCAGCTTCGACTGGTGGGTGAAAAAAGGCGGCAACAGCGGTGTGTTCATCAATGTGAAAGAAGATACAGCATATGCTGCTACCTTTGCGACAGGATTAGAAATGCAGCTTTTAGATAATGCAAATGCTGAACATCGACATCAAATCGACTCTACGCATTGGGCCGGATGCCTGTATAGCGTTGCATGCAATTCACAAAACTCAAAGCCTAAACCCTATGGCGAATGGAACACAGCCAAAATTATCCAGAACAAGGGTATTGTAAGCTTTTGGCTCAATGATAAACTAACCTTTCAAGATGATATCAACAGCCCTGCTTTCTCGGAGAAAATCGCGAAAAGCAACATGAAAAATTACCCTGCGTTCAACACGTTCAAAAAAGGAAAAATTGCATTTCAGAACCATACCGATTCTGTAGGATTCAGGAATATTCGCATTAAATCGTTGTAAACATTCGCTCTATTTTTCGCAGGTCAGACAAATTTTAAAACCAAATACTATTAGGACGATCGCAGCGTTCTACAGGTAGGACAAGAAATTACAGCTACTTCGGCAAAATATAATCGAAATGTCATAAATAGATTCGGTAGCTAATTTATTTATAATGATTCTAAATAAGCTGTATATTTATATCCACGAAGGACGAAAAACTTCATTTTCATACAAAGTCCTGTTTACCCGCATAAGATAGGTATGCGGGTAAACCAGGCACAAGAAGAATCCTCAAGATATAAATTCGAAAACTCTATGGCCTGCAACAGACCAACTATACTTGCCCGAAACGAACTAGGATTTATTAGTATGCCTGATGGCTCCAATTTGATCCACCTCTGCTTTAACAATCTCCATATAAACTTCTCCGCCGACGAATTTATTGCGTTCCGAAGAATTGTGAAAGATTTGCTTCAGGAAGACTGTCGAATCCCTTTCCCCGACGGAACCATGCGCGTCTTATTAAACACGCCCTATGAGGGATTAAATTTCTCGTTCAACAACTTAGAACTAAATCAGGATCAAGCTGAATTCTTGGG
>NZ_DKLH01000073.1:0-160 GCF_002455685.1 Sphingobacterium sp. UBA6645 | reverse complement strand
CTATGAGAACAGCAAGTTGGAATCAAAGGGGTTTATGCCTTCTACCGAGATTTCGGACTTTCCTATTCGAGGTCAGAAAGTTACGCTACATATCCGTCGTCGTCGATGGACGGTACTGGATACAGGAGAGATCATCACGAGAGATTGGAACCTAGTGCGT
>NZ_DKLH01000078.1:0-29477 GCF_002455685.1 Sphingobacterium sp. UBA6645 | reverse complement strand
ATCAATTACTCTCTGTTTAAATCAAAGGTTCAAAAAAAATATCAAAAAAGGCGCCTATTCGGCGCCTTGCATCTTAAATCTAATTTCTAATGTCTAACATCTAATGTCTAAAATCTAATATCAAAAAAAAGCTATCCTTTTCGGATAGCTTCTTAATTATGTAATATTTAGAAGTTAGTCAAACAATAAAGAGGTATTCAGCGAAGAGACTCGCTTGATGATAAATATACCTCGTATGCAATCTAAATTATTGTATAATACAATACTTCAGCGATGATACATCCGATTGCGATTCCTGCGGTAATAGATACCGCTACTTTCACCCACATGGGAAGTCTTTCAATTGTAACCCTCAATTTTGTTTTTCTTTAGAATAATCTGCGCCACAAATATCATAAGGCAATTTTTTAATGGCAAACTTGTGCGATTGTAAAACTGATTTTGTAAATATTCCACTACAAAGATTTTCAGGAATTAGAGCTAATTAAAATATTCACAAATAATTAGCATATTCGGAATCTATTTTCTATTTTTGCATCTCCGTAAAATAACTCGGAATATTAATAAACAAAATTATTCAAACAATGCAACAGTACGAATCTGTAATCATTCTTACCCCGTTGCTTTCAGAAGATGCTGCGAAAGAAGTAATCACTAAATTCAAAAGTATCTTAACAGAAGGCGGAGCCGAAATTATCGCTGAAGATAATTGGGGTTTGAAAAAATTAGCGTATCCAATCCAGAAGAAAACTACTGGATTTTATCACTTAACTGAATTCAAGGCTCCAGGTGAATTAATTAAAAAATTAGAGGTTGAATACAAACGTGATGAGCGCGTGATGCGTTTCTTAACAATCTCTCTTGACAAGCATGCTCTTGCTTACAACGAGAAAAAACGTAGCGGTGCATTCAACAAGAAAACTGAACCTAAAGCTGAGGAGGTAGCAAACTAATGGCAAACGAGAATATCCAATACGTAACTGCCCCTAAAGTAGAGGACAACCGTAAAAAATACTGTCGTTTCAAGAAGAACGGTATTAAGTACATCGACTACAAAGACGCGAACTTCTTATTGAAGTTTGTAAATGATCAAGGTAAGATTTTACCTCGTCGTTTAACAGGTACATCATTGAAATTTCAACGTAAAGTAGCTCAGGCGGTGAAACGTGCGCGTATCATCGGATTATTACCTTACGTAACTGATTCATTAAAATAAGGAGGATACGATAATGGAAGTTATATTAAAACAAGATGTTAAACACCTTGGAGAGAAAGACGATATCGTAGTAGTAAAACCAGGTTATGGTCGTAACTACTTAATTCCTCAAGGATTTGCAGCAATGGCTACGGCTTCTGCAAAAAAAGTATTAGCTGAGAACATTAAACAAGCTCAGTTCAAACAAGAGAAAATCAAGAAAGATGCTACAGAATTAGCTGGTAAATTAGAGTCGGTAAAATTATCTATCGGTGCTAAAGCTGGTGAGTCTGGCAAAATCTTCGGTAAAGTAAATAGCATTCAAATCGCTGACGCTCTTAAAGCACAAGGATTTGATGTAGATCGCCGTCGTATTACTTTCGAAACTGAGCCTAAAAACTTAGGTGAGTACATTGCAAACTTAAACTTACACAAAGAAGTTAAAGTTCAAGTACCTTTCGAAGTAGTTGCTGAGTAATCTTACTTCAAAAAACAGAAAAGGTCATTTCGAGAGAAATGACCTTTTTTGTTTTTTAGATATTAGATGTGAGATATTAGATTTTAGACGCCCGCACGGTGTCTTTTTTGTTTTTGAAGAAAGGGACGATATTTTGGGAAAAATTTAACGTTCGTTTGAACCAGGAAAGGAAGGATAAAAGGATGGAGGATTGCTTAGACGTTCGTCTTAACCAGGAAAGGAAGGATGCAAGGATAAACAAGATCCTGCCAATCCTTGCATCCTTCCTTTCCTGGTTCAAAACAAACTTCCCTTTCTCTAATCCAACACGCAATGAAAATTCCCCACAAAAAAAAGACGCCATACAGGCGTCTAAAATCTAATGTCTAATGTCTAATGTCTATTATCTAAATCAGATTAAACAAATCCTTTACCCCCAATAATCTTCTCGCTGTAAATCCTTCGGCATATTTGACTTGAATGGATCTACCTAGCTCTTGTGCTCTCGCACGCGTTGAAGACATAAAATCAGGATTAGAGATATAGGTCTGTGGTTCAGAATCGTCGCTTCCAGCGTTAAATTGCGTGGTGTAGGCTAATATTGAACGCTCTTTGATGTCCCAATAATCGGTAATATCGATTAAGATATGGGGAGTAATATATTTATCTTGGATCAATTGTAATTGTAGTC
The DNA here is from genome assembly GCF_002455685.1 of Sphingobacterium sp. UBA6645. Lineage (NCBI taxonomy): Bacteria > Pseudomonadati > Bacteroidota > Sphingobacteriia > Sphingobacteriales > Sphingobacteriaceae > Sphingobacterium > Sphingobacterium sp. UBA6645. Next base: position 27,134 of record NZ_DKLH01000078.1, on the reverse strand, counting down.
TTGGGCGGAAGGGCTCCTGCTCTGCCCCATGGACTGTGGTCTCGATACGACGTAGACCGGCGAGAAAAATGGAGTCATTCACCAATTTACTAGCTCTGCCATGATCAGGGTGGCGATCATCTAAAGCATTCGTAATCACGATATCAGGTTGATATTTTCGGATTGCCTTAATTACTTCCAACTGGTTGGATTCGTCATTTTGGAAGAATCCGTCGCGGAGTTTAAGGTTTTCTCTCACTGCTACACCTAATATTTTGGCAGCTTCTGCCGCTTCCGTCGCTCTGGTCTCTGCAGTGCCACGCGTCCCTAACTCTCCTTGAGTAAGGTCAATGATTCCAACGGACTTACCTTCAGCTACATATTTGGCGATTACACCACCAGCACCTAATTCAGCATCATCAGGATGCACCGTCATCACTAGTAAATCTAATTTCATGAATTCCATTTTGTACAAAAGTACAAAATAATAAATCTATGAGGGATTGGTAAGGAGCTCTTCTATCCTACTGTGGACCTTTTTTGACATAGGACTGGTAATTGAATAGAAATGATCGACAACCTCGCCTTGGCGATTAACAAGGTATTTGTGGAAATTCCAAAAAGGTGCTGTGCCGACCTTTCCATTTGCTGACTCGTCGGACAGATATCTGTAAAGTGGGTCGGTAAACTCGCCTACTACGTGGATTCGTTTAAAAACCGGGAATGAGACTTGCTGATTAACTCGACAGAAGGTTTCTAATGTTCTACCTGTTAAAGGTTCTTGATTTCTGAAGTCATTGGATGGAAAAGCAAGTATTTCGAAGCCTAGATCGCGATATTTCTTATACAGATTTTCTAGTGATTTAAATTGCTTTGTGAAAAAGCATTTACTCGCCGTATTCACGATCAGTAATACTTTTCCTTCAAAGTCTTTTAATGATTTCTTTTGTCCATTAAATTCCAGTGCATTAAAATCATAAACAGTAGCTCTCATAATTATCGGTTTTAAGGGTTAGGAATTGGGCGAACGCGTTCGTATTCACGAATGATGTTCTCTATTTCGAAATCCTCTTGAGGATCGTAGGTACTCTTTAGGTTATGACCAAACAACTTTGCTACCCCCTGGTAGACGAAGGCAGATACGCCGCCTTTCATATCTCTTACTAAGTCATAGCTAGTATTTCCGGTTTGTCGCTCAATCAGTTTAATCAGGATCTTACCCTGCGAGATCGATAGATTCTTTACTTCAGACGTAATCTTTTCCTTGATCTCTCGCTCACATTCTTTGATGAGTCGCTTTTCTTCCCGGCGGGAACTAGCGGTCGCTAAATCGCGATCCAATTGGTCATAGCGTTTTTGGGCATAAATAGCATAGGGCAACACGCGAATGACATTTCTTTTAAGCCTTAAATACCGTTGCCTCTCCTCCTCACTTTTCCAATGACGCACCGCTGTGACAACGACCTCCTCGATCGGAAACCAAGGGACAACCTCACCATTATCTAAAGTCGTAGTGGCATAATGATCAACCACCTCTGCTTTTCCCTCACCATACTGCGGCTTCGTCAATGTTTGTGCATGACTGAATGTTGCTGCAGCAAGGAAGAAAATTCCCATCAAAACCCACTTATTAATACTGCTACGCATCTTTAATTAATTATTTCCTCCAGCTTAATATTAACTTTTTTTCGTATATTTATACAATACAAAAAACATTCTTTCGGTATTATTTGCCCACTAAATTTAGCAAATAATATTTAATTATCATAGTCATTTACAGGAGATTTATGCAAGAATATGTGATTGATATAGAGGCTGAAAATAAGGAAATCCGAAAAAGATACCGTGCATTATTAAGAGCTTGCAAACCTACATTACAAAAAGGCGATAAACAACAGATTCGTAAAGCATTCGACTTGGCATTGGAAAGCCATAAGGATATGCGTAGAAAATCTGGTGAACCATATATCTACCATCCAATTGCTGTAGCACAGATCGCTGCAGAGGAAATTGGCTTGGGAACTACCTCTATCGTCTGTGCCCTGTTACATGATGTCGTAGAAGATACCAGCGTTACATTACAAGATATTGAAGAGCAATTTGGAAAAAAGGTAGTCCGTATTATCGATGGGTTGACCAAGATTTCTGGAATATTTGACCCCAATAGCTCTATGCAGGCAGAGAACTTCCGAAAGATGTTGCTGACGCTTGCAGATGATGTGCGTGTTATTCTGATTAAACTTGCCGACCGCCTGCACAACATGCGGACGATGGAGTTTATGGCGCGCCATAAGCAACTTAAGATTGCTTCAGAAACGAGTTACCTATATGCTCCCCTTGCCCACCGCCTAGGTTTATATGCTATTAAATCGGAATTGGAAGATCTTTCCATGAAATACACCGATCCGGATACCTATAAATTTATTGCTAAGAAATTAAACGAGAAGAAAGCGGAACGTGAGAAGTTCATTGGAGATTTTATTGGGCCAATCAACGAAATATTAAAAGAGGAAGGTATTAACGCTTCTGTTTTCGGCCGTCCGAAATCTATCCATTCCATCTGGAACAAGATGCGTAAGAAGTCTATTCCTTTTGAAGAAGTTTATGATCTATTCGCAATTCGTATCATCATCGACACGGAAGATGAGAAAGAAAAGACCGAGTGTTGGAAAGTATATTCTATAGTAACCGACCTTTATCGCCCAAATCCCGATAGATTACGTGACTGGGTATCCTCGCCTAAGGCGAATGGATATGAGTCCTTACATACGACTGTAATGGGTCCTAGAGGGCAATGGGTGGAAGTGCAGATCAGAACAAGGCGCATGAACGAGATTGCTGAAAAGGGGTTCGCGGCGCACTGGAAATACAAGGAGTCGAACTCTGATAACGGACTTGATCAGTGGATACAGAAAGTACGTGATATCTTAAGCAATCCAGAGTCCAATGCGATGGACTTCGTAGATGACTTCAAGATGAACCTTTTCTCCGACGAGATCTTCATCTTTACGCCTAAAGGGACATTAGTACAGCTACCGAATGGTGCTACTGCGCTAGACTTTGCTTTCGAGATACATACCGATATCGGTGCTACTTGTATCGGTGCGAAGGTGAATCATAAGCTTGTGCCACTAAGCCAAGAGCTGCAAAATGGCGATCAAGTAGAGATTATTACTTCGAGCAAACAGACTCCCAAGGAAGACTGGTTAAGCTTTGTGGTAACAGCAAAGGCTAAATCCAAGATTAAATCATCTCTGAAGGAAGAAAAACGACGCGTAGCAGAGGACGGAAAAGAGATCTTAGAGCGTAAGTTGAAATCTCTGAAGATTACCTACAACACCGAGAACATCAATAAAATAGCGAACTTCTTTAAGTTTCCCAGCTCGCAGGAATTATTCTTCAATGTTGCAAAAGGAACCATCGATATTAAGAACTTACGAGAGTTCGTAGCTGCAGAGCGATCCGAAGACGCGAATCAGAATCAGTTCCAAGCTCATATCAATGGACTTGTCGAAAAAATCAACAAGAAAGACGATACGATCCTAATCGGCGATGATTATCAAAAAGTAGACTACACTCTAGCACCATGCTGTAACCCAATTCCGGGAGACGATATATTCGGATTCCTAACGGTAAACGATGGCATTAAGATACATAGAACGAGCTGTCCGAACGCATCTAAATTGATGGCTAATTACGGATATCGTATTCTCAAAGCTAAATGGGCATCTTTACATAATAATGTTTCTTTCTTGACAGGATTACGCATTATCGGTATTGATGATGTCGGATTGGTGAATAAGATTACCACAGTGATCTCTCAGGATTTCAATGTGAATATCCGCTCGCTATCCATCTCCAGCAATGAAGGAATATTCGAAGGCGATATTATGGTCTTTGTAAATGATGTCGGTCAATTGGATAGTCTGATAAAACATCTAAAACAAATCCCTGGCATCACAGGCGTTACGCGTTATGAGTCGGAGAACTAAAGACTTACAGCGCTTTGACAATAGCACTAGATAATACCATACTATTTTGGTAATTTTGAATCTTAAAACTTGGCGAATACTATGAAACAGGGCGAAAACTACGAAACTGTTAAAAAGATTTTCGAAGCATACCTAGAGAACAAAAATCTTAGAAAGACTCCAGAGCGCTACGCTATTTTAGAGGAGATATACTCACGTTCTGATCACTTTGATGTGGAATCTTTATATATACATATGAAGAACAAGAAGTATCGCGTAAGCCGTGCAACGGTCTACAACACGTTAGAGCTACTTGTTTCCTGCGACTTAGTTACCAAGCATCAGTTTGGCCGCAATATGGCGCAGTTTGAAAAATCCTATGGCTATAAACAACACGACCACGTCATCTGTATTGAGTGTAATAAGGTGGTCGAATTCTGCGACCCTCGTGTTTATCAAATCCAAACGATGATTGGAGATTTATTGAATTTCGAGATCAAACACCACTCCTTAAACCTATACGGAATTTGCGCTGATTGCCGCAAATCGAAGACCGTAAAAGAACCTGTAAAAGAAGAAGCAGTAATTTCAAATTAATTTAACATTCGAAAAATTAATATATACCTTTGTTCGGAAAAAGGCTAATAGGTTCCCTTTTTCCGAACATTTATTTTTTCAGGAAAACAAACAATAATTTTAACATATAAATTTCAATAAATACTATGCAAGTTGATGTGCTTTTGGGTTTGCAGTGGGGTGATGAAGGAAAAGGAAAAATCGTAGATGTATTTTGTCCGAAATACGATTTGATCGCTCGCTTTCAAGGCGGTCCAAACGCTGGACATACTTTAGAATTCGACAACAAGAAATTCGTCCTTAACACCATTCCATCTGGAATCTTCAACGAAGATACTCTAAACCTAATCGGTAATGGCGTTGTAATCGACCCTATTATCCTTAAAAGAGAACTAGACAACCTTAAAGCTGCTGGCTTCGATCCAGTAGGAAAAGGCAAGTTGGTATTAGCTCGTAAAGCACACCTTATTTTACCTACTCACCAATTATTAGATGCTGCTTCTGAAAGCACGATGGGTGCAGGTAAAATTGGCTCTACTTTAAAAGGTATTGGTCCAACTTACATGGACAAAACTGGCCGTAACGGACTTCGCGTCGGAGATACTACCCTTTCTGACTTTAAGGAGCGCTACGAAAAGTTAAAGCAAAAGCACCTTTCCATGCTAGCTCATTACGGTGAAATCCCTGATTTCGCTGAAAAAGAACAAGCATTCTTAGATGCTATCGAATTCTTAAAAACTATCCCTCATGTTGATTCTGAGCACTTAGTTAATGAGTATCTAAAGGACGGCAAACGAGTATTAGCTGAAGGCGCTCAAGGTACCTTATTGGATGTTGACTTCGGATCTTATCCTTTCGTAACGTCTTCTAACACAACAACTGCTGGTGCTTGTACGGGACTTGGTATTGCTCCAAATAAAATTGGCGAAGTATTCGGTATCTTCAAAGCGTACGCAACGCGCGTAGGTGGAGGTCCTTTCCCAACGGAATTGGAAAACGAAACTGGTGAGAAATTACGTCAGTTAGGACATGAGTTCGGTGCTACAACTGGCCGTGCTCGTCGTACTGGATGGATCGATCTACCGGCATTGAAATATGCCATCATGATCAACGGCGTTACTGAATTGATCATGATGAAAGCAGATGTATTGGATACATTCGAGAAGATCTACGTTTGTACACATTATAACTACCAAGGCGAACAGATCGACTATATGCCTTATGAGATTATTACCAACAAACCAGAGCCTGTATTGAAGGAAATGGAAGGTTGGAATCAAGATCTTACAGGAATCCGTTCGAAAGACGAAATCCCTGCAGCATTACAAAACTACATTAACTACTTAGAGCAAGAACTGAACGTTCCTATCAAGTATCTATCTGTAGGTCCTGATCGTACGCAAACTATCGTATTATAAGACAGATATGGCCGAAGCCATTTTTGAAGTGCATAGTGAATTGTTTTTGTCTAAGGCCCTACAGTGGTCTAAAGGCTTTGAACATGTGTGCTTATTTCAATCCAATGGTTTTAGCAACCAATACTCGCAAGTTGACTGTTTGATGGCTATCGATGCTGCGGAGGTTTTCACTTCTAAAGCCGGACAATCAACCTTCGAACGCTTAGAACAATTTAAATCCCGGTTTCCTGATCAATGGATTCCGGGATTTCTTAGTTATGATCTCAAGAATGAGCTTGAGGATCTACAAACGCAGTTCCCTAATCGTACGGGATTTCCTGACGCTTATTTCTTTGTCCCAAAGATCATCTTACAATTCAAATCCAACAGCCTACATATTCAGGCAGAAGATCCTTCTGCTGTATATCAAGCTATTTTGAATTCAGAGAATCTCAATCGAGCGTTTCAGTATTCAGGCGACATTAAGTCTCGCATGACTCGTGAGGATTATTTCCATGCCTTCGATCAAATCAAAGGTCATATTCAGCGCGGAGATATCTACGAAGCAAATCTTTGTCAGGAGTTTTTTGACGATGATGCGAAGATCGAAAATCCAGAGGCATTGTTCAACAAGCTTAACGAGATCTCCCCTACACCATTTGCCTGCTTTTTTAAAGTCAAGCAATCCTATATTCTCAGTGCTTCTCCCGAACGTTTTCTGGCGAAACGTGGAAACACCTTGATTTCCCAACCGATCAAAGGAACGTCCGCACGCGGAAAGGACGAAATTGAGGATGAAATGCTAAAGAATAAACTCGCGAACAATCCGAAGGAAATTGCTGAAAACGTCATGATCGTTGATCTTGTCAGAAATGATCTTACCCGAAGTGCGGTGCCGGGCACAGTAAAAGTCACAGAGAAACTAGGGCTCTACACGTTTAAGCATGTGCATCAATTGATATCCACTATTTCTTGCGAAAAGAATCCCACTATGACGGACTGCGAAGTCATAGAGAACACCTTCCCTGCTGGTTCTATGACCGGAGCGCCCAAGATATCGGCCATGCAGTTATGCGATCGATACGAAACCTCAAGACGTGGCGTCTATTCCGGTGCCATTGGCTATTTCTCGCCGGATGGAAACTTCGACCTTAACGTCGTTATCAGAACTTTGATCTATAATGCTGAGACACATTATCTTTCCTTTCATACCGGAGGTGCCATTACGATGGATGCCGAAGCAGAATCAGAATACGCGGAGTGCCTTATTAAAGGAGCGGCAATTCGTAGCGCTTTAAATAGCTTTTAATCTGAAAGCCTCACGCTCAAAACCAATACCCCCACAATCAGCTGATAATCACGCCAATATTATCACCCCATTGCTATCTCCATCAAAAATCGTTCAGTAATCATCCTATTAACCGGCAATTTTCCATATCGTATTTTTTAAGCAATCAACCGATTGCATTGCAATCAATACTGAGAAATCCACTTTTCACTATTTATTTTTACAATAAATAACCGAAATCATTAACATTTTTGTATTTTTGAATACAATTATGATATCGCGATTTTTGCTATTAGAATCACGATCACTATGTTTATTTGTATTAAAAATTAATGGGACGTCATATCTTAAAAAGAGAACAAGCAATTACGTTTGTTAAAGAAACGTTTGCGACAAAACTCAAGCAAGCCTTAAACTTAATTCCAGTATCATCACCAATCGTTGTATTGGATGGAACGGGTATTAACGATGATTTAAACGGAATTGAACGACCTGTTTCATTCCCAATCAAATCTTTACAAGACCAACGCGCGGTAGTAGTACACTCCTTGGCAAAGTGGAAAAGAATCCGCTTGAAGGAGCTGGAACTAGAACCAGAAGAAGGTATTTTAACCGATATGCGTGCTTTACGTCCTGACGAGGACTATTCACCTATCCACTCTATCTATGTAGATCAATGGGATTGGGAAAAATGTATACTCTCAGGAAATAGAAACTTAGCCTATCTGAAAGAAACGGTAGAGAAAATCTATCAGGTCATTTTCGACACAGAACAAGCGGTAAATGTGCAATATCCACATATTGAGCCCATTCTACCAGAAACTATCCATTTTATTTCCGCAGAGGAACTACTTCAAAAATACCCAAATAGTACAGGCAAAGAACGTGAGAACGCTATTGCGAAAGAGTACGGAGCGGTATTCATCTATGGAATCGGAGGTTCACTGACGAATGGAGAACCACATGACGGCCGCGCCGCTGATTATGACGATTGGAGCACCGGCAATGAACAAGGCTATCATGGCTTAAATGGTGATATTCTGGTTTGGAACCCTATCTTAAACACAGCATTTGAACTATCCTCTATGGGGATCCGTGTAGACAAGAAAGCCTTATTAACGCAGCTGGAAATCCGCAACAGCCTTGACCGTCAGAAATTGACTTTCCACCAGATGTTATTGAACGATTTGCTTCCGGAATCTATTGGCGGTGGAATCGGACAATCTCGAATCTGTATGTTTATGCTAAAACTGGAGCATATCGGACAGGTACAAGTGAGCATTTGGGATCAATTAAAAAAGACAGAACTTTTAGATAAAGGCGTAGAGCTTTTATAAAATATTCAACGAGAAAGCAGAAAATAATACTAATAATCTTAGTAAATAAGAATATTAGTATTATTTTTGTTTAAATGAAGAAGCCACGCTACGCTATTGTCGATATTGAAACTACGGGAGGATACGCCTCTGCGAGTAAAATAACAGAGATTGCCATTTACATCTTCGATGGCAAGAAAGTAGTAGACGAGTACACGAGCCTGGTCAATCCACAACAACCTATCCCCTTCCACATTCAGGCATTAACAGGTATCTCTGATGAGATGGTCGAAAATGCTCCGGTATTTGAAGATATCGCAGAAGATATTTACCACCTATTAGGTAGTTGCATATTCGTAGCACATAACGTTCATTTCGATTACTCATTTGTTCAAAGCGAATTGAAAGCCGCCGGTTATGAGTGGAAAGCACAGCGACTATGTACTGTTCGATTATCACGCAAAATATTTAAAGGCCTACCAAGTTATAGCCTGGGGAAACTATGTCAAAGCTTAGGAATAACCATTGAAGATAGACACCGTGCCGCAGGCGATGCGAAGGCAACCGTTACTTTATTTAAAAAACTATACGAATCTGATAGCGAACATTTTATTAAACTCGTAGAACAGACCAACGCTAAAGAACAGCGCTTACCAACCAATATTCCTGTAGAGGTATTTAACCGATTGCCTAACAGCACGGGCATCTACCTTTTCAAAAACAACAAGGGTAAAATAATCTATGTAGGCAAGGCCGGAAATATTAAAAAGCGTGTCATCAGCCATTTTACCGGAAACAATTCCGGCCAGCGAAGACAGCATTTTATAAACGAGATCAGCGATATCGATTTTCAAGAGTCAGGCACCGAATTGATGGCCTTCCTGATGGAATGCGATATGATTAAAAAGATATGGCCAATCTATAACCGCGCGCTCAAAAAATACGACCCCAAATATGGATTGATTAGCTATGAAGATCAAAATGGATACTTACGGCTCTCCGTTTGCCAAATCAGAAAGCACATTACACCATTATTCGCTTTCAACACGGTACATGAATCCACGCAATTCCTGCTTCAATTAATCAACTCCTACTCGCTAGAATTTAGATTGTGTTCATTCTTTAATAGCGAAAAATCAAATACGGAACGCGCTGAGGGGCTCTTAAAAAAAGAGCTTCCAGATATCACTGAATACAACGATAGGGTCTTAGAAGCGATAGAAAGCATTCAGAATAGCAAGCGAAGCTTTGTGATCATTGATCGTGGAAGGCATGCCGAGGAGAAGAGCTATATCTATTATAAAGAAAACAAAGTATTTGCGTTAGGATTCGTGGACAACGACTTAGAATTCAATGCTATCGACGATGTTGTAGAAAATGAGAGCCTGGTACACAGCAATTTCTACATGAACAACCTCGCTATGAATTTTGCCAGATTGAACCCATCCCGCGTGCAATACCTGGTTGGCGAACCTTTAGAACAAGCTTAACTGTACATATTCTGGTGTCTCGGGATGCTCGCCTTGAAAATTTGATACCGTAACCCCTAAAAGCCTTACCCGTTTATCCTGCATATCCACCTTATCGAGCAATTCGTATGCGTATTCTTGTATCTCATCCAATCTCGAAAGATAAACCAGTCCTGTTTTGCTCCGCGTAATCTGGGAAAAATCCGCATACTTGATCTTCAGGGTAACGGTTTTACCAAACTTCTCCCCCCGCTCCAGCCTCGCAAAAACGCGTTCTGCTAATCGAGCGATTTCCACCTTCATCAATTCCGGATCGGTTAGATCCGATTCAAAGGTATCCTCAGAACCGACGGATTTCGAAATTCGGTTGGGACGGACTGGACGCTCATCCAAGCCACGCACCATTTGGTAAAAAAACTTCCCAGACTTCCCAAAGTGCTGCTGTATCTCAATCTCACTAAATCTCTTCAAATCAGCACCTATATGCACACCCATTTGATTCATCTTCTTGGCCGTCACCTTGCCTACTCCGAAAAATTTATGGATAGGCAAAGCCTCCAAAAACTTAGTTACTTTGGAGGGACCAATGAAAGTCAATCCATCTGGTTTCTGAAAATCTGACGCAATCTTAGCCACAAATTTATTCACCGACACACCTGCCGACGCCGTAAGCTGAAGCTCCTCGTGGATTGCCTGCTTAATCTGTCTTGCAATTTCGATCGCCGATCCTATATTCAACTTATCTTCGGTGACATCCAAATAAGCCTCATCCAATGAGAGTGGCTCGATTAAATCGGTATAGCGATGAAAGATGGATCGGATATGATTCGAAACCTCCTTATACACGTCAAATCTAGGGCGAGTAAAAAGTAAATCGGGACAAAGTTGCAGAGCCATGCGCGAGGACATCGCAGACTTCACCCCAAATTTGCGCGCTTCATAACTTGCCGTCGCCACCACTCCCCGTCCGCTAGGCGAGCCACCAACGGCCAATGCCTTTCCGCGAAACTCAGGGAAGTCACGCTGCTCGACAGAAGCATAAAATGCATCCATATCAATATGAATTATTTTGCGCATACACAAAGGTAATAAAACCCAGAACTTAGCATCCAAGGGTACTGAACAGCAAGGACTATAAAGGACAAAAAATTACAATATTACTACGTATTTTTGCCCCATAATGGGTACCCCCTTCAACTAACCTCATTATTTTATCCTATCTTTGCGCAAACCTTATAAGTAATTGTAAAAATGAGTAAAGTAAAAGTTGGTTTAGTTCAAATGTCCTGTGTAAAGGATAAACAAGAGAATTTGAATAAAGCGATTGAGAAAGTTCGCGAAGCAGCAGCAAAAGGTGCCCAAATCGTTTGTTTGCAAGAACTTTTTACCTCCTTATATTTTTGTGATGTAGAGGATTACGATAATTTTGACCTTGCTGAAGCTATCCCGGGGCCATCTACGGATGCCTTATCGGCTGTAGCAAAAGAGCTTGGCGTCGTTATCATTGCTTCGTTATTTGAAAAGCGTGCGCAAGGACTATATCATAATACAACTGCTATTTTGGATGCAGATGGCTCTTACTTAGGTAAGTACCGTAAGATGCATATCCCGGATGATCCAGCATTCTATGAGAAATTCTACTTCACTCCTGGTGATTTAGGATATAAAGTATTCAACACGAAGTTCGGAAAAATTGGCGTGTTGATCTGTTGGGATCAGTGGTATCCTGAAGCATCTCGTATCACGGCGCTAATGGGTGCCGAGATTATGTTCTACCCTACGGCTATCGGTTGGGCAACAGATCAAGACGAAGAAACAAACAAAGATCAATATAATGCTTGGCAGACTATTCAACGCTCGCATGCGGTTGCCAATGGCGTTCCTGTTGTTTCAGTAAACCGTGTTGGTTTTGAGCAAGATGGAGCAATGAAATTCTGGGGCGGCAGCTTCGTCGCAAACGCACAAGGAAAACTATTATATCTTGCATCCCACGATCAAGAAGAAGTGGAAGTGGTTGAAATAGACTTGAATCAATCCGATTACTTCCGCAAGCACTGGCCTTTCCTTCGCGACAGAAGAATTGAGACATATGCACCTATCACTAAGCGATTTATAGACGAGGACTAAAGAATAAAATCAAGAAATACAGACTATGCTCATCCAAGAGCATAGTTTTTTTACGTCATGTTAATATGAACTCAGAAAACACATCCCCACTATATAAAAAGGAAGACACACCTAAGGCGCAAGGTTTTTCTTTTCCAGCCGAATGGGCACTTCAAGAAGCGCTTTGGTTAAGCTGGCCACATAAAGAGGAATCATGGCCGGGTAAGCTAGAAACCATCTACGCGCCCTATTCCCAATTCATCAAACTGGTAGCAGCAGATCAAAAAGTGCGTATTAACGTGGCTGATGAAGCAATGAAGGCCTTCGCCCTGTCGCATATCGTAGCTGCGGGTGCAAACTTAGACAATGTTAGCTTTCATTTTAATCCGACCAACGACGCTTGGTGTCGTGATCATGGTCCGGCGTTCCTTCTCAACAAAGAAACCGGCGAGAAAGCCGTGGTCGATTGGGGTTACAATGCTTGGGGCGGAAAATACCCTCCCTATGATTTAGACGATGTCGTTCCAACAAGAATAGCCCAAGAATTTGGATTAAAACTATTTACGCCTCCTATCGTTATGGAAGGTGGATCAGTAGAATTCAATGGTGCCGGAACCATCCTAACGACTACAGCCTGCCTATTGAACGAAAACCGAAATCCACACCTCAATAAAGAACAAATTGAAGGTTACCTGATGGATTATTATGGTCAGGATCAGGTATTATGGTTAGGCGATGGAATTATTGGCGACGATACAGACGGACATATTGACGACATCACACGTTTTGTGAACGAGGATACAGTCATAACTGTTGTAGAAGAAGATCCCAACGACGAGAACTACCCTATTCTTCAAGAGAACTTGGAGAAATTAAAGGAAATGCGCCTGCTAGACGGTCGCCCTTTAAATATCGTAGAGCTGCCGATGCCACGCCCGGTTGTTTATGAGGATCAGCAATTGCCGGCTTCTTATGCAAATTTCTACATCGCAAACAAAGTAGTCGTAGTGCCTGTTTTTAATGATAAGAACGACCAAAAAGCACTTGATATTATACAATCAGTATTCCCTGACCGCAAGGTTATAGGCATCGACTCTGTCGATATTATTTGGGGGCTTGGAAGTTTCCACTGCTTAAGTCAGCAAGAACCACACATATAACTATATACTTAAAAATGAACAGGATTACTAAATTTACCTTAACCTTTATTCTAGCTCTTATCGCGATCACTGAGGTTTATGGTCAGGGGCATCCGCAAGAGCGCGATGACCGTGCGACGATCTTAAACTTCAAAGGAATCCAATACAAATCCAAAGATTCTCTATTCTACACCAACTTCCGCTTTCGTATGCAGAACCGCTTGGGATTTAGCAATGTAATCGATGGAGAAGATAATGGTAAATTCGACGCTCGTATTCGTCGTTTAAGAATGCGTATGGACGGTTATATCTATACGCCGAAGATTTCCTATACCGTCCAGTTGGCATTTACACGTAGTGACCAGGACTTCGACGATACCGGTATCCCTAATATTGTCCGTGACGCGGTGATGTTCTATAACTTCTCAGACGATTTTTATATTTCATTCGGACAGAATAAGCTTCCAGGTAACCGCCAGCGTGTGAATTCATCAGGTTCCTTACAGTTCGCAGACCGATCCTTAGTGAACAGCAACTTCACCTTAGACCGTGACTTTGGGGTTTCGTTAAACTTGAGTAAGAAGATTGGCGATATGCCTTTCAATGCGAAAGCTGCCATTTCAACCGGTGAAGGTCGTCCTGCAAGTGCCACCGATAAAGGATTAGCTTATACGGGTAGAATCGAATTCTTACCCTTGGGTAAATTTACAAACGACAACGACTACTCCGAAGGAGATTTAGAGCGCGAAGAAACACCAAAAATATCGATCGGTGGTGGTTATAGCTATAACGACAAAACAATCCGCGAAGGTGGTCAATTAGGTCGCTATGTTCAAAATCCGTTTACCTTAAAAACATCCTTTGCAGACGCAATCTTTAAGTATATGGGATTTGCTTACGCTGCGGAATACATGCGCAGAGATGTAGACAATCCGCTCAACCTGACGGATGAAGAAGATCCTGAACAAACTTACGCCTATAAAGGTTGGGGTGTAAACCAACAAGCGTCATACCTATTGAACAAAGGTTATGAAATTGCCGGTCGCTATACCTATGTAATGCCACACGGCGATATCGCTCTTTACGAAGACCAAACAGAGATTATCGAACTTGGTCTTACAAAATACATGAAAGCACACCGCTTGAAATTCCAGCTGAATGCCAACTACACGTTTAAAGATGGTTACTTAAACAATGGCAATAACAAAGCCGCTTGGGGCGGAATGTTCCAGGTTGAACTTGGAATATAGATATTAGATTTTAGATATTAGACATTAGACATTAGATTAGGCGCCGATTAGGCGCCTTTTTTTGAAATTTTTTGAACCAATGATTTTTTGTCTTTGAACCAGGAAAGGAAGGATACAAGGATTGGCAGGATCTTGCTAATCTTTTCATCCTTCCTTTCCTGGTTCAGAAACAGCCACTTTTTTCCTTTCAACGTGATCCTGCCAATCCTTAAATCCTTTCTTTCCTGGTTCAAAACAAAACCCTTATTCCTTTCAACCCGATCCTGATAATCCTTGCATCCTTCCTTTCCTGGTTCAGACAAACTCTCCTTCCTTTCTTTGTATTCAGAAGAAGTAGCCTCCCCATCCTATTATCCCTCAGAAGACACCATACTCTAATGTCTAAAATCTAATGTCTAAGATCTTACATCTACTAACTACTAAATACTCCCCAATCTAACCCCAATCTAACCCAATTCCAATTGGGTTAGATTGGGGTTAGATTGGGGTATGAAAGGGCTTTACAAGGGTTCTATACAAAGCGAGATCCGTAAAAAAGTTGAAGAAATATTTATGCAAAAAGGGCGGAATTGCATCATCCTATAAAGATTCCGTATATTTAAAGGGTTAATATAAAACATGAGATATTACATTATAGCAGGAGAAACTTCGGGAGATCTTCATGGTGCGAATTTGATTAAGGCATTGAAAAAGGAAGATCCGGAGGCAAGTTTTAATATCGTTGGTGGCGATCAGATGGCGGCAGCGGCTGGCGAGCAGGTACTGATACATACTTCAGAGATGGCCTTTATGGGCTTTATTGAGGTATTAAAGAATTTGAGCAGCATTGCTAAGAACCTTAAGAAGGTAAAAGAAGATATTGTTAAACAGCAACCAGACACGCTAATTTTAATCGATTTTCCGGGTTTTAATCTTAAGGTTGCTGCTTTTGCTAAGAAGTTGGGCATTAGGGTTTGCTATTATATATCTCCGAAAATATGGGCATGGAATCAAAAAAGGGTGTACAAGATCAAAAAGTTGGTAGACCACATGTTTTGTATCCTACCGTTCGAGGTCAAGTTCTACAAGCAGTTTCATTATAATGTTGACTACGTTGGGAATCCATTGTTGGATGCCATTGCGGCCTATAAGTTCAACCCGAATTTTAAGGCGGATAATGGATTGGGGCATAAGCCCATCATTGCTTTATTGCCCGGAAGTCGCAAGATGGAAATCGAGAATCTCCTTCCCATCATGGTCGATCTGAACCGCATGTTTCCGGCTCATCAGTTGGTTATTGCGGGAGCTCCGAATTTCGACTTAGCCTATTACAAAAATTATATCGGCGATGAGGACATTCCTGTCGTTTTCGATCAAACTTATGATCTATTGAAGAATGCTGAAGCTGCCGTTGTTGCTTCAGGCACGGCGACCTTGGAAACTGCGTTATTGCGCGTCCCGCAAGTCGTTGTCTACAAAGCCAACCCGATTACGGTAATGATTGCTCGTCGGTTGATCAAAGTGCGTTTTATTTCGCTCGTTAATTTAATAAACGATTATCTGTCTGTCCGCGAGCTTATCCAGAACGATTGCGATACGATGAGCATTTCAGAGGAACTGAAAGAGCTAACGCTGAATCCTGAACACAGAGCAAGTGTATTAGAGAACTACGACATCTTGATTGAAAAGATGGGGACGCCGGGAGCTTCCGAGAAAACAGCTGCCTTGATCGTAAAATATATAAAAGGTTTGGAATAAACTTTCTAACTTTAATATAGTCTAAAAGACAGGAGGTTAACATATGAAATATTTAATATTAAGCTTAAGTATGTTGTTTCTCGGCTTGAATAGCAAGGCACAGACGACAGAACATATAACGAAATTAGAAGTTGGAAAAAAGAAGACTAAAAATTTCGTGAGCCGTGATTCGTCGATGATCGTTCGTATCGACACATTGATTATGAAGGACAAAGCCAAGTTGGAATTCTTTGGTAAGAAGGATGTAAAACTAGAGATTGGTCATGCCATTATCGGTAAAAACGCGGTTATTTCAGGTTCAGACGGTAAGAACAACGCGACGAACTTTGATATCAAGGTGAATCTACAAGAGTTAGGCTCGCTTTATGTGATTGCGCGCGGATGGGATGCAATGAACGGTACCAAAACCTTTCCTAACGGAAATGGTGGAAAAGTAAACTTCGCCTATGCGAGTACCGGAATCAAACCACAGACTACCGATAAAAAAGGAAAGAACTATTTATTGATCGATGTACAGCAAGGTGGACTTCGCGTAAACCCTACATCAGACTTGCAACGTGTTTATTCACAAATTTCCATGTCTGGTCCGGGACTGCGGGGAGTACCGCAAGGTCAAGTATATTCAGGGTCGCCTGGTACAGAAGGTAAAGCAGAAATTACAGCCTATGATTAATCATAGGCTTTTTTTATGCCTAATAATTCGCTAAATTTAAGACATGAAAATATTGGCTTTCGCTGGTAGCAGCAGCAAGAACTCCATCAACAAGAAGTTTATCACTTCGGTTTCCAAATATTATAAAGAAACAGACGATATCATTGAAATATTAGATTTGAACGATTTTGAAATGCCGCTATTCTCCGTCGATCGAGAACAGGAGATTGGCAGCCCTGATGCTGCGCAAGCATTCGCAGCAAAGATCGATTGGGCAGATCTGATATTAATTTCCTTGGCAGAACATAACGGAAACTACGCCACCGCATACAAGAATATCTACGATTGGACCTCAAGAATCAAAGGTCGTAAACTATTTAATGGAAAAGCTGTTTTTCTATTAGCGACCAGCAATGGCAAAGGCGGTGGTCAATGCATTTTGGATATCGCATTGTCCCGCATGCCGAAAGATGGCGCTGATATTCTGGAAAGCTTTTCACTGCCGGAATACAGCAAGAATTTTAAAGAAGGCGTTGGCATCATTACGCCCTTATTGCGTAGTCAATTGGAGGCTAAGGTGCGTAAGACCAAACGAATGATGGCGACGAAGTTAACAGAGAACAATAATTAAAAATTAAATATCATGGCAAAGAAAGTATTATTATTAGTTGGAGATTATGTTGAAGATTATGAAGCGATGGTTCCCTTCCAAGCGATGGGTGCTGTAGGTATCGAAGTAGATGCTATTGCTCCAGATCGTAAAAAAGGTGATGTCGTACCTACGGCAGTTCACGATTTTACCGGCGATCAAACGTATAAAGAATTGCGCGGGCACAACTTTGCAATTAATAAAGATTTTGATTCGGTAAATCCGGATGACTATGATGGACTTTACATAGCAGGAGGTCGATCAGCGGAGTACATTCGTTTAAATAAACGTGTTATCGAAATTACGAAGCATTTCTTTGAGAAAGATAAGCCCGTTGCAGCGATCTGTCATGGTATACAGGTATTAACGACTGCGCAGGTATTGAAGGGACGTACATTGACAGCTTATGTGGCTGTTGGTCCGGATATAGAGTTGGCAGGCGGTACCTGGAAAAACATTCCTGCAGACCAAGCTGTTGTTGACGGAAAATTAGTAACCTCGCCTGCTTGGCCAGGTCACCAAGCGATTTTGAAAGAGTTTTATAAATTGTTAGGCATCCAAGTTAGTTTATAATCGAGGTAGGGATAGATGGCGCAACAGAAAAGTAAAAAGGTTTGGTTTTTTGCCATTCCGCTCATTTGTTTATTAGGGTATTTTATCTGGGATGCTTATTCGCAGCCTTCGATTAAAGATTTGCCCGGAGATTTTGAAGAGGTCGCCTTTGTGCGGAATGAGCAGAATAAGGGTGGCATTATTCGGATTTATGCAGTAACGGTCGGTGATCCGATGAATGCACAATATGATCAATGTGCGGATCAATTTCCTACCAATGACTATGGTTCGGTTACTAAAGTCTTCTTTTTCGATAAACATAAACCTTTTCCTACAACTTTAAATATTGAAGAGCCGCACTACGACGACAAAAAGTTTGAGGCAATAAATATTCAAAAGAGATATGGGTCGCAAAAGTGATTTAACAATTTGATTTTAGATAGTTAATAAAAATTTAACACAGCACCGATAATTTCGGGGCTAATATGAGAGAACTAGAAATGGCAAAAAAGTTTATCCCAAGGGATATTAGTTGGTTAAGTTTTAACGCTCGTGTATTGCAAGAAGCTGCAGACACTGAGGTTCCATTGGAACAACGCATCAAGTTTCTAGGTATCTTCTCGAATAATCTAGACGAGTTTTTTCGTGTCCGTGTCGCTGCATTAAAGCGCGCTGCGGAGATTAATACCAAAGTAGTGTTGGGATCTTTTTATGAAGATCCCAACATTATTTTAGAGCAGATAACGCATATCGTCATCAAGCAGCAGAAAAAGTTTGATAAGATTTGGTTAGATGTTCAGAAAGAAATGGCAAAACAACGTGTCTTTATTAAGACTGCGGAGGATTTGTCGGAGGAGCAATTGGCATTTGTGAAAGACTATTTCGACCGAGAGGTGGAAAGCAGTATTATTCCGCTGCTCTTGGATGAGGTACGCCCTATGCCCTACCTGCGCGACAAAAGTCTTTATTTGGGTGTTGCCATGTATAAGAAAGACTGGCAATATCAGACGAAGTTTGCCATCATTGAATTACCATCGAGCCAGCATGGTCGATTTGTGATTCTGCCGGCTCCTAAGAATCAGAAGCATATTATCTTGATTGAAGATGTGGTAAAAGTTAATCTGCCTTATATTTTCTCTTATTTCGGCTTTGATGAATTTGTAGCTAATACCTTCAAGATTACCAAAGATGCTGAGTTTGATTTAGACAATGACGTGAACACAACCTTTGTAGAAAAGATTACAAAAGGCGTAAAAAATAGACGTAAAGGCAAGCCAACACGCTTTGTATTTGATAAGGACATGGACCAGATGCTTTTGGAGTTTTTGATTCGAAAACTGGATCTATCAAAACGAGACAGCATCATCCCTGGACAGAAAATCCACAATTTCAAGCATTTTATGGACTTCCCGGATGTGTTCAGATCCTATAAGAAGCCCTTTGAGCGAACTTCGTTTGAACATCCTGACCTCTGCGATGTCGAGCGTGTGACGGATGTCATCTTGAAAAAAGACGTGCTCCTCTCCTTTCCATATCATCAGTTTAGGCCGATGATTGATCTGTTGCGGGAAGCTGCAATGGATCCGGACGTAAAAACGATCAAGATTACCATCTATAGAATGGCTACGAACTCCAAGATCGCGAATGCTTTAGTGAATGCAGCGCGGAATGGAAAAGAAGTGACGGTGATGTTGGAATTGCGTGCGCGATTTGATGAAGAGCATAATTTGGATTGGAAAGAACGTTTCGAAATGGAGGGCGTGAAGGTGCTTGTCGGTATTCCGAACAGGAAAGTACATGCCAAACTATGTATTATCAAAAAGCGGGTAGATAACAAAACGATTCAGTATGGTTTTGTGAGCACCGGAAACATTAATGAGAAGACGGCTCGAATTTACGGAGACCACTGTTTGATGACCAGCAACAAAAGCGTAATGGCCGATATCAATAAGATATTCAATGCCTTACAAAAGCCGAAGTTGCCTTTAGAAAACACGATTAAAAACTGTAAAAGCTTACTGACCTGCCCTTTGGATATGCGTCAGCAAATTCTGCAGTTTATAGATAAAGAGATCATCGAGGCGAAGGCTGGTCGAAAAGCCCACGTCATCATTAAGATCAACTCCCTGAGCGATAAAGAATGTATCAAAAAGTTGTATGAGGCTGCAATTGCCGGCGTAAAGGTGGAGCTCATTGTTCGTGGCGTCTACTGTGCCATCAATCAGAAGAAATTTAAAGAGCCATTATATGGTATCAGCATTGTAGATGAATATTTAGAACACGCCCGTGTGTTCTATTTCTACGCTGCTGGCAAAGAGTTGACCTATATCTCTTCGGCCGATTTGATGACGCGGAATCTAGACTATCGTATTGAAGCAGCAGTGAAAATCAATAATAAGAAGTTGAAAACTGAGCTTAAGGATTTGTTACAGATTCAGCTTAAAGATAATGTAAAAGCTAGGATTTTCGACAACCTGCAGACGAATGAATATGTGAGCAACAAAAAGCCTGCATTTCGCTCGCAGCTCGAGATTTTCAGCTATCTATATGCAAAGACCAAAAAAGAAACGACTGAGTCCGTATAAAATATGACAATATAGCGCTGTATTTTTACTAATATTTTTAGTATTTTAGAAAAATATTAGGAGGAAATATGGCTACTGAATTTATTCAAGGTCGTGGTGCACAGGAGAATGTATCGAACATTTTCTTTAAACAGTGCTATAGTAAAGATATTATTGAGGGGATCGATGAATGGGAAGAGGAAAAGCCGCAAACTCACTTTACGATCGTACATCCCAAGAGTTTCGTAAATAAGGTGACAAGCCCCGATGTTGGCATGGAATATTCAGCCAATCCCTATCAGGGTTGCGAGCATGGATGCATCTATTGCTATGCGCGCAATTCTCATCAGTACTGGGGATACAGCGCCGGTTTGGATTTCGAAACTAAAATCATGGTGAAAGCGAATAGCGTCAAGTTATTCCGTGAATTTATCAGCCGTAAATCTTGGACAGGTATGCCTATATCGCTTTCCGGCAATACAGACTGCTACCAACCCTTAGAGCGGAAATTCCAATTAACTCGTGGAATTTTAAAGACTGCAAGCCAATATGGCCAGCCGGTAAGCATTATTACAAAGAACAGCTTGATCCTGCGCGATGCTGATATCATCAGCGAGCTTGCCAATCGGAATCTATGCGTGGTCTACATTTCCATCAATTCATTAACAGAAGATACGCGATTGAAGCTCGAACCTAGGACGGTAACTGCTAAACAGCGCTTACATGTGATCGAGTCGCTTTCCAAGCTTGGAGTGCCCGTAGGCATCATGTGTGCTCCTGTGATCCCTGGATTAACAGATCATGAGATCCCTAAAGTTCTGCAAGCAGCGGCCAATGCTGGGGCGAAATGGGCCGGTTATACGACCGTGCGATTAAATGGTGAAATCGGACAGATATTCGAGAATTGGCTACATAAGGCTTACCCCGATCGCGCAAATAAGATTTGGCACAGCATCCAAAGTTGCCATAATGGAAAGGTCAATGATAGCGAGTTCGGAAATCGGATGAAAGGAACGGGTCAACTGGCGCAAATGATAAAAGATAGTTTCCGTATGCACTGCAAACGCAATAATTTGAACGTAGAGCATTTTGAGTTCGACTGTTCACAACTCGTTAAAAAGACTGACCAGCAGCTTAAATTATTCTAAATTGAAAGCGTTAAGAAGTGTTAAAAAGAAAATGTAACAGCTATGTTGCAGTCATAATGGCATCGTGTTTGGTTCACTAAGTACAATAACTATTAGAAAAACATAAATATTGTACTATGAAAAACACATTGAAATTATTAAGTCTTTTGTTCGTTGTCCTGTTTACAGTTTCTGCTTGTTCGAAAGACGATGATCCCGTAGATAATGAATTATTTACTGGAAATTATACTGGCGATGTCGGATATACTAATCTTTCGGATGACAGCAAAAGTGTCGAGTATGGCCCTGGTTCTGTTCGCGTGTACAAAGTTGGGGATAAGTATGCTTTCGACTTCAAAACAGATGCAGGAAACATCCCTTCATTGACAGGAATCGTGATGCAAAAAGGAGAAAACAATACAATCTTCTTTAATTCTGAAGCAATCGGAACGATTACCATCTCAGAAAGCACCTTAGAAATCGCTTATACGAATCTCGATACGAAAGAATC
This sequence comes from Sphingobacterium sp. UBA6645, assembly GCF_002455685.1. NCBI lineage: Bacteria > Pseudomonadati > Bacteroidota > Sphingobacteriia > Sphingobacteriales > Sphingobacteriaceae > Sphingobacterium > Sphingobacterium sp. UBA6645. The sequence continues at coordinate 4,851 of NZ_DKLH01000078.1, read as the reverse complement.
GTTTAGAGCAAGTTGTGATAGATAATATTTAGATATTAGAGTATAGATATTAGATCTTAGACATATGGCGCCGATTAGGCGCCATATTTTTTGTATTAGTGTTTTGAACCAGGAAAAGAAGGATTCAAGAATGGGCAGGATGTTTCGCCATAGGTCTTAATACTAAGTACTAACTACTAAATACTATTTCTGAACCAGGAAAAGAAGGATTCAAGAATGAGCAGGATGCTTCTCCATAGGTCTTAATACTAAGTACTAACTACTAAATACTATTTCTGAACCAGGAAAAAAAGGATGTAAGGATTAGCAGGATCCTGTCCATCCTTGAATCCTTCCTTTCTTGGTTCAAAACAATCTACCTCTTCCTCTCTAAACCAAAGGTGCAAAGACATCCTTCCTTACTCCCATTCCAAAAAAAAACTGCACTGCTGCAGTTTCTAATATCTAACGTCTAATATCTTAAATCTAATGTCTAACATCTAAAATCATTACCACCTTGAACAGCATACTATTACTATTGATGAATAGATTGTGCTTATCGGGGTAATGAAATTTTAAGCGGTCTTGAAGGAAGTTAATATAGTCGTTATCGGACTGATCTTTTAGGTAGTGATTGACATGATTGCTAACTTCCAGCTTTAATTGATTAGTTGTACTGCTTAAGCGAATTTTAATTGGATGCTCAGGCATCGTAATATAACCGTTTGTCAGCGCATTTTGAACCAGTGGGAGGAAAAGTAACGCATTAACCTGTAAAGACGGATCTGCGATATTAAAATCAACTTTAACATGCTGCTCTTCTGGATGAAGCATACTCCATAAAGAGATATAATATTCCAAGAGCGCTATTTCTTCCGATATTCTATGCATGCTGTCTCTAGAGAGATTTTCTGTCTGTTTAAACCAATTAGTAAAGCGCTCTTTCGTTTCCAATGTTTTCTCTTTCTTTTCAAACAAATCCAAGAGTTCAGTATCGAGTTCGCTGATAGAAAACGACTGCGCTGCACCAATAGGCAACCACAAATCCTTTGATTCTTGCGACTGCTTATTATTGCTTTTTTTCCAAAACATCTTTTTTCTTTGAAGGTTCTACGCCACTTACACCGCCGGAAACGGCTAATTTCATCGCATCCGTGGCTGTCATATTTAACTTATGTACTTTATCAGCGCTAATAATAGCAACCTGTCCTGCAACAGAATAGGAGTATGGAAAGTAAACAATAACTTCACCTGCCAATCCTATGCTGCTCAGATCTTTTTGCGTTAAGAAGCCAACTTTCTTCAAGCCGAAGTTGTTCACTTCGACCAGTACAGGTTCGTTGAATTTCTTAGCATCACCAACAAAGGCTTCCGTAAAGTCTTTGATCGAGGAATATAGTGTATTGAATAATGGTATTTTGTTGATCGTCCGCGTCATCCAATTTCGGATCGGCGCCGTTACTAGTGTAGTAAAGATAAGGCCTACCAGTGCCAACAGAAGAATGACAGAAAGAATCCCTATCCCTGGAATATAGAGGGGATGTCCGGTTTCATCTTCTAGGAAGTGCTCAGTAATGTTCAACGCCCCATCTAGGGTAGCGACTAACCACACAATCACAAAGATTGCTCCCGCAACAGGCGCAACGACCAAGGTTCCCTTGATTAAATAATAAAAGAATTGTTGAAAGAATTTACGCAACATGTTTATTCAAAATAATAGACTCTTTTTACCCTGCTTGATATATTGACCAATAGTTCATACGGAATGGTGCCAATATCCTTGGACGCCTGCATGATATCCGGAAATACCTCCACGGTATCCCCTTCCTTGACTTCAATATCCGTCACATCCAGCATACACATATCCATACAGATAGTACCTACCGTTGGGACCAATTGATTATTGATTTTCATTTTTCCAATTCCGTTCCCAAATTTACGATTATATCCGTCAGCATACCCAATTTTAACAGTAGCAATTGTACTGTCACGTGTTAACACGCCTTTTCGATCATAACCAACAGTCTCGGTCTTCGGTAAATCTTTTATCTGCGTTACTGTTGTTCGAAGGGTGCTCACCTTCTCTAAAACGCCATTTCCGTTGTCCATATCGACACCATAGAGCCCTATTCCTAAGCGCACCATATCAAAATGCGCTTGCGGCCAGCGTACGATTGCCGATGTATTCGCAACATGTTTGATGAAGGAATAACCGACTCCGGCTTCTAATTTGGCAACACAATTTGTATATGTATCGATTTGATGTTGGGTGAAATCATCTTGATCAGCATCTCCCGAAGCAACCAAGTGGGTGAAGCAGGATTGTACCTTAACTTCCTTATGTTGGTTCAGGCACTCGATAAGTTCATCAACTTCATTTGGCAAGAATCCCAATCGATGCATGCCTGTATCTAACTTTACATGAATCTTATATCCTTCACGCTTATTGGCTTTTAAGAAGTCTAAAAATTGATTTAAGAAACGCATGGAGTAAACCTCGGGCTCTAGCTCGTATTGGAGAAGCGTCTGAAAAGTATCGCTATCCGGACTCAGCACCATGATAGGCAATGAGATGCCTCCCATTCTTAACTCGACACCTTCATCAGCAAAAGCTACTGTTAGATAATCGACTTTGCTGAACTGTAACAGATTAGCAACTTCGAAGCTGCCACTTCCATAGGAGAAAGCTTTGACCATAGCCATCAGCTTCACTTGATTGGGGATCATCGCCCGATAATGCATAAGATTATGCGATAGCGCATTCAGGTTAATTTCAAGAACGGTTCCATGGGATCTCAAAGTCAATCGCTGTACAATCTGTTCAAAACGGAACGCACGCCCTCCCTTGATTAATACAGTTTCATCTTTGATGTTTAAAGTCTCTAACTGATTGAGCAAATCCTCCGTACTTGCAAAGCGCAGTATCGTTGTTGTTGATAGCTTGTCCAACCATTGGTAATCAGGACCAACCCATATCATTCGGCTAAGAGATGTTCGAGAAAGTATGCCTAGAAGCTTCTCCTGCAACTTCTCACTGCTAGACAAGCCTTCCATGTCGGACAGAATAAGCGTTTTTCTAGGGTGCTGATTTTGCTGCGCAAGGAAATCTAATGATATCTGAAGAGATGCTAAATCATTAGAATACGAATCATCGATTAGGGAACTGTTAGCAATTCCCTTTTTCAACTGCAAACGCATTTCTAAAGGTCTTAGCTGCTGCAACCGTTCAATGATCTGTGGTTCGGTATAACCAAAGTACGTCATTGCCGTGAAGCAGGTAAGAATATTCTCAATCGAAGCTCTATCCCTGAAAGGGACTTCAAAAGTGTGGATATTATCTTTAGACTTAATTGTTAATTCAGTTCCTTTTCCTGATGGTTGTTGACTTAACAATTGTATTAAATCGCTCTCCTCTTCTCCCCACTGCAATAATTTAATATTTGAAGAAACTTGATCGGCATTAACATATTTGGAGCCAGCAATAAGAACATTGGATTGTTGAAACAGTTTCAACTTCTCTGACAGTTTAGCTTGCTTCGAAATAAAATGTTGCGAATGGGCTAACCCAATATTGGTAAAAATTCCTACTTCAGGCTGTATAAGCGATTGTAAGCGCTCCATCTCTCCCGGTTCTGAAATCCCTGCTTCTATCAATGCTATATCATATTGCGCAGTTAGATTCCAAAGCGACAACGCGACACCAAGCTGCGAGTTATAGCTTTTCGGACTCTGATATACTTTCTTATCGATGGACAATAATTGGAACAGCCATTCCTTCACGACCGACTTACCATTACTTCCTGCAATTCCTACCACCGTCCCATCAAAGGTTAGCCTATGATACACGGCAAGGCGTTGTAATGCATCTAATACATCTGCAACAATCAGCACATTAACATCAGAAAGTGTCTCGAGGAAAGGCACGTTTTTGGAAACAACAAAACTACGAACTCCCCGCAGATAAGCATCATTTACGAAATCATGACCATCACGGGCGGCAGTAAGCGCAAAAAACAAGCTATGTTCAGGTTGATTAACCTTTCTACTGTCGTATACTAGTTCTGTAATTTGTTGATTATAATCCGCTATTCTATAACTCTTTAACTCTAAAACCTCGCGTATTAAATCGATAGTATACATCTTAAATCAAATATTGAACGAATTTCATCATTTTTTTTATAAGTTCATCATTTTTTGAACATTTGTGTTATGGAAGATCAATCGGGAAAAACTAAGGTTCTTACCCCCTTGCAAGCAAAGAGGAAAGCTGAAAGCTATTGTGCGTATCAAGAGCGAGCACAACAAGAAGTCCGCGACAAGCTATATAGCTGGGGGTTACATAGCAATGATGTTGAGCAAATAATTTCAGACCTAATCTCCGATAATTTCCTGAACGAAGAGCGGTTTGCAAAAGCGTTTGTATTAGGAAAATTCCGAATGAAAGGCTGGGGAAAGATAAAAATTGTTCAGCATCTAAAAGCTAAACGAATCTCAAAGCCTCTGATCCAAATTGCGCTCAGGGAAATAGATTTAGACGACTATGAAGAGAAATTATCTGAGTTAATTTCAAAAAAGATTAAGGTAGATCCCTCATCCCTGACTTTAAAAGAGAAAGCAAAGCTGATCAGGTATCTACAATCAAAAGGATATGAAAACGATTTGATATTTTCTAAAATTAAGCAATAGCTGCGTCGGTTCAGAATTTAGAGAATACTATTTTAGTTAAATATCTATGATTGAATGCTAGGCTTAAATAAAAAAATATGTCTTGAGCGCCAACAAGTTGATATCTCTCTGTCGACTTTTTTAAAAAATAATTTTAGGAATTGATTTTTCTCTCTATATTTGCACCACGTCAAGCGAAAGTAGCTC